>NZ_JAEVHN010000044.1:0-20345 GCF_016803375.1 Micromonospora sp. 4G55 | reverse complement strand
GTCCGGGTCGTGCACCGGCCGGTCCGCCAACGACGACAGGTACGGCCCGGCCGCCTCGAACACCCGGCGCAGCGCCTCGTCCCCGTCGGCGTCCCGCAGCGGATCGGTCATCGCAGTGCCCTGCCTCGGCGGTGGGGTGGCGGTCCAGGGTGTCCGTGAGGGCAACCCTGTTCAACGGCAACCGCCCGCAAGGCGGCATCCGGTGCAACGACGGCGTCCGCGGAGCGGCAGCCCCGGTGGCGCGGGGCGGCACCGCGCCGGCCGCGCCGGCTTCTCCCCCACCCTCGCACCCGGTCGGCGGGGTTCGCGCCGGCCAATTCCGCCGCGGTGGCCCTCGGACGATGGCACGCCCGACAACCGCCGGCGGCTGGTGACACGGCCGGCGGTAAGGGGCGGACGTGAGGGCCGTCATAACGACTGGACGATCGGCCCGGCCCTGCTGCTAGCCTTGTCGGCAGGTCATGAGCGCCAGCGTCAAGCCCCGGCTCGCTGGCCGGCAACCCTCCTCCACGGTGGGGTGCTCCGGGTGAAGACCAGGCACCGGTGTGGCACCGGTGCAAGCGTGGCCTGGTTCCCAGGTCAGCCCCGACCCAGGAGAACCATGTCTGCTGATCTTTTCGCCCCGTCCGTCGGCGGCGCCGTGTCCGCGGCCCCGTCCGACGCGCCGGCTGCCGACCTGATGCTGGTCAAGCGGCGACACGTCGACCTGATGCTGGTCTGCAGCGACGGCTGTCGCCGCCCGACCGCGTAGTCGACGACCCCTTTCCTCGTACCACCGCAGCGGTGTGCCGGTCCGGCACACCGTCTCCCGGCGCGCCCGTGTGCCCGCCGACCGATCAACCCGGAGACACCTGTGCGATTTCTTCCCGCTCTGTCCAAGGTGGCCGCGCTCGGCGCCGCCGCCGTTCTCGCCGCCACCGCGCTGACCGCGTGCGGCGACGACTCGTCCGAGGCCGCCGACAACCCGTACGGCCTGCTCCAGCCGGGCGTGCTGCGCGCCGGCACGCTGACCGACGCGCCGCCGAACGTGTACTTGAAGGACGGCACCTTCACCGGCTTCGACAACGACCTGCTCACCGCGGCCGCGGCGAAGGTCGGCCTGAAGGTGGAGTTCGTCGGGACCGACTTCTCCGCGCTGCTGTCCCAGGTCAACAACCGCAAGTTCGACATCGGCAGCTCCTCGATCACCATCACCGAGGCGCGCAAGAAGACCGTCGACTTCGGCAACGGCTACGACTTCGGCTACTTCGGCCTGGACGTGCCCGCCGGTTCCCCGATCACCAGCTTCGAGCAGCTGACCGGCAAGCGGGTCGTCGTCGTGCAGGGCACCGTGCAGGACGACTACGCCACCGGCCGCAACCTCGACCCGGTCCGGGTGCCCGACTACAACGGCGCGATCAACCAGCTCAAGGCCGGCACCGCCGACGCCTGGATCGCCCCCGCCGAGATCGGCGAGAAGTCGGCGGCGGACAGCAACGGCAAGATCACGGTGGCGGCCAAGCAGCTCAGCCCCGCGCCCACCGCGTACGCGTTCGCCAAGGGCAACGACAAGCTGCGCGAGGCGCTGAACAAGGGCCTCGACGAGGTCATCGCCGACGGCACCTGGACCCGACTCCAGGCGCAGTACTACCCGGGCCGCCGATCCCGGCCGACTTCAAGCCCGGCAGCGGCACCGTCGCGGTGCCGGCGGCGTCGGCGTCGACCACCTCCTGACGGTACGGATGACGAGCGAGCGGGGCGGACGGGGACGAGACCGATGGACACCTTGAGCACCCTCTGGGAGACCTTCTTCGACGGCGACTCAATGCGCGAGGCGCTGCCCGAGATGCTGACCGTCGGGCTGCCCAACACGCTGATCCTGGCGATCTCCGCCGCCCTGCTCGGCTCGATCCTCGGCATGCTGCTGGCCATCGCCGGCATCTCGCGTACCCGATGGTTGCGGTGGCCGGCGCGGGTCTACACGGACGTCTTCCGCGGCCTGCCGGCCGCGGCGACCATCCTGCTCATCGGTGTCGGCCTGGCGCCGCTCGGCATGGAGGTCTGGGGACCCAACCCGTACCCGTTGGGCATCCTGGCGCTGTCGCTGATCGCCGGCGCGTACATCGGGGAGATCTTCCGCTCCGGCATCCAGAGCGTCGAGGCCGCGCAGCTGGAGGGGGCCCGGGCGCTCGGTTTCTCCTGGGGCGAGGCGATGCGGCTGGTGATCATCCCGCAGGGGGTACGCCGGGTCCTGCCGGCCTGGGTCAACCAACTGATCGCGCTGATCAAGGACTCCAGCCTGGTCTACTTCCTCGGCCTGGTGGCCAGCCAGCGGGAACTGTTCCGGATCGGCCAGGACTACGCCGCCACCACGGGCAACGAGTCGGCCCTGCTGCTGGCCGGCCTGTTCTACCTGGCGTTGACCGTGCCGCTGACCCACGCGGTCAACTGGATCGACCGGCGGCTGCGCCAGGGCCGGTCGGTGACCGTCGACCCTGACGACGACGGCGGCCTGGCGCTGGCCGGCGAGACCGCCCTGCCCCCGCAGACCCCGACCGGGAAGGACCATCGATGACCGGCACCGCCACCACCACCTCGGTCAGCCTCGCCGTCCGGGACGTCCACCTCGCCTTCGGCGCCAACCGGGTGCTGCGCGGCGCCGACCTGGACGTCGGGCGCGGCGGCACCGCCTGCGTGATCGGCCCCTCCGGCTCGGGCAAGTCCACCCTGCTGCGCACCATTAACCGACTGATCGAGCCGACCGGGGCGACGTGCTGCTCGACGGGCGCAGCGTGCTGCGCGACGACCCGGACGCGCTGCGCCAGCGAATCGGCATGGTCTTCCAGCAGTTCAACCTCTTCCCGCACATGAGCGTGCTGCGCAACATCACCCTGGCGCTGCGCCGGATCAGGAAGCTCTCCGAGGACGAGGCCACCGCGGTCGCCCGCGCCCAGCTGGAGCTGGTCGGGCTGGCCGGCAAGGCGGACTCCCGCCCGGCGCACCTGTCCGGCGGGCAGCAGCAGCGGGTGGCCATCGCCCGGGCGCTGGCGCTGCAACCGCAGGTGATGCTCTTCGACGAGGCCACCTCGGCGCTCGACCCGGAACTGGTCAAGGGTGTCCTCGCCGTGATGGCCGACCTGTCCGCCGGCGGCATGACCATGGTGGTGGTCACCCACGAGATGGGCTTCGCCCGCGAGGTCGCCGACACCGTCGCTTTCATGGACCACGGGGTGGTGCTGGAGGCCGGGGAGCCGGCCGCGATCTTCGAGGCGCCGGAGCACCCCCGGCTGCGCCGCTTCCTGTCCCAGGTGCTCTGACCAGGCCGACCCCTGGGCAGACCTGGCCCCCGGGACGCCGCGAAACAGGCGCAGACGACCCGGGGGCCGGGCCGGAGCCGGTTGACCGGCTTCCCCGTCTGGATGGTCGATCAGAGCCGGCGGGCGGTGAGCCACCGGTCCGGCCAGTAGCCCACCCCGTCCAGCAGGGGTGCGCCGGAGAGGTCGCCCATGGTGGGACCGTCGGTCTGGGACCGGCTGGAGATGAACCGGTGGTGCCCGCCGTCGTCGATGCCGAGGTAGATGCCGGAGTGGTCGACCTGGCGGCTCGGGATCGGCTGAGCGTTGAAGAAGACCAGGTCGCCGGGGAGCAGCTTGTCGATCCCGCGGGCCCGCTGGCCGGAGTTGGGCATCAGCTGGACACCCGGGCCCACCTCCGCCATCGCGTACGCGCGGCGCGGCAGACCCTCGCCCGGCGTGTTGGTGCCGCGCAGCGGATATCCGAGCCGGTGGCCGTAGACCATCCGCAGGTAGCCGGAGCAGTCGAGGGCAAGCTTGCGCTGCGGCTCGGGGATTGCCGCCTTGCCGTCGAGGAACGACCAGGGCAAACCCAGGTAGTCGTAGAAGTCGGAGCGTTCCTGGCGGCCGTCGGGGTCCGCCGGGTCCGGCGGGCCGAACGAGGCGTCGCCGGAGTACTGCTGCCCCTGGTTGTCCCGCTTCACCGGGGCCCCGTCGACGTACTCGAAGGCGATCGACAGTACGTCCGGCGAGCGGTCCCGGCGGGCCGCGGCGAACCAGTCGACGAACCACTGCTCCTGTTCGGCGCCGGCCCGCCAGGGCTGCGGCGCGAGCCGGACCCACATGTCGGTCTCGATCTTGGCGTCCGTGAAGCGCGGCTCCTCGAACGTCCGGGACGGACCGTAGATGTGCGCGGTCCGCGCGCCGTCGGTCATGATCGCGACCGGCTCCCCCGACGAGTCGATGATCTCCGTACGGTCCGGTTCGGACGACCGCTGGTAGTGGTAGCCCGACGCGCCGGCCGCCTGGCCGTCGGTCGCCTTCGCCAGACCCAGGGTCAGCTCGGGTTCGTCCCCGGGCGACGGCCGGGCCACCAGGTAGGTGAGCATGCTCGCGGTGATCAGCAGGACGAGCCCGACGATGCTCGACACGCCCGGCCTGCGGAGATACCTGCGGTAGCTCATTCCTGCTTCTCCTTTCGCGACGAATGCGAGGCGGACGGAATGGTCAGGTCACCGGCACGAATCCCGCGACCACGCCGCTGTACGTGATGCCGAACGTGATCGCCGTGACGATGAGGGTCGCCAGGATGGTCGCCCTGGGCGGCTGGCGCACGAGCTGGTAGGCGATGAGCCCGGGAATCACGAAGCCCAGCGTCTGGTGCGCGAACAGCAGTGGCAGGTCGCGCTGGACGAGCAGGAACATGGTCAGTTGCAGCAGCACGCTGACCAGCACGATCGCGGCGAACAGCCGCTTCCCGTACAGGATGATCACCCGATGCATCAGCCGGGCGATGAGGTACGTGACGATGGTGACCCCGACCACGATCACCGCCTGGAGCTGGTCCTCGATGAGGGTCAACGCGATCCAGCCCGGGGTGATCATGCCGCCGGGTGAGAGGTTGGTGCTCAGGTAACACAGCAGCGCGAACACCAGCCCGATGCCGAGGCTCGCGGTGGCCAACTGGGCGCTGAGTTCTCCGCCGAACGTCATCAGTGGCTCCCTTCTCCGGTCGACGTACGAAGGGTGGAGGCGGAGGGAGAGCCGTCCTCGCAGGTCCAGCCCGGCAGTGTCGCCAGCTGGTGGACCAGCACCTCACCCTGCCCGTGGATGTTCCCGACGGCGACGATCGAGGAGTCGTCCGGGGTCGCCGCGCTCACGCCCTGCAGCAGGCTGTCCGGGTCCGGTTTGCCGCCGAGGTCCACCACCCGGTCCTGGAGTTCCGCGGGCACGGTCGTCCGGGCACTCTTGGTGACCTCGCCGATCAGGATGATGGTCTCCGGTCGCACCCGGCCGCTCAGCTCGCCCATCTGGCCGTTGCGCTCGATCCGGTCCGGCCGGCAGTTGATCACCATCGTCAGTGGACGGGTGATGAGCTGCTGGTCCTCCAGTTGCTGGATGTTCATGAAGGTCGACTCGGGGTCGTTGGCGGCGAAGATGTTCGCGAACCGGAACCGCTTGTCGCCGTGCATCACCCGGGCCACGGAGAGCACGCCCGGGTCGGGCGGCGCCTCCCACATGCCCTTGAGGGCGCTCTGCCGGTCGACGCCCAGTTCCTCGGCGACGGCCAGCGCGATCGCGACGTTCTCCTTGAAGGTGATCCAGCCGAATCCGTTCATCTCGTGGTCGCTGACCGACTCCGGGTCGACCGCGATCAGGCGGCAGTCCCGCCGGTCGGCCTCCTCCTGCAGGATCGCCAGCCGTTCCCGCTCGGCGGTGATGCAGGTGCCGCCCACCGGCATGGACCGGCTAAGCGACCGGGCGACATCGTCGAGGGTGGGCCCCATCTCGGCGAGATGGTCCTCGCGCACGTTGCACAGCACCCCGATGTTCGACCGGATCAGCTTGCTCTGGTTGACCTCCTGCAGCGCCGGCATCACCGCCATGCACTCCATGACCAGCGCGTCCGGGTGGTAGACGGCGGCCCGCCGCACGATGCCGATCTGCTCGACCACGTTGGCGATGCCGAACTTGCGGTGCACCGGCTCCTCGCTGGCGTCCGGGAAGATGAACCGGGCCGCCGTGCCGGTGGTCTTGGCCACCACCACCCGCCCACCGCCGCGCAACGCGCCGGCGCAGAGCCGGGTGATCGAGCTCTTGCCCCGGATGCCGTTGACCAGCACCCGGTCCGGAATCATGTTCAGGTTCCGATAGTGGTTACGCTGCTCGACCATCCCCGCGCCGAACAGCGCCACACAGCAGAGGACGAAAACGACGTAGAGGTATACCACGTCAACTCCTTTCGTCTCGGTCGTCGGCGCGGGTGTCAGCACTCTCGCTGTACCAGAGAGTGGCCCGACCAGCTTCGGGTTGCGGCGGGACCTCGGGCAGCACGACGGTGCGGTCCTCCTCCGTGCCGCGCAGCCGGCTCGCACCGCCCAGCCGGCTGGCGCCGGTGTGCCGGACCTGCCGGCAGACCTCCAGGCACATCGCCAGCGCCCCGATGTCGTCGTGGCGTGCCGGCGAGATCGGCTCCTCCACGTCCCCCTCGCTGATCTGGTCGGCCTGCCCGGCGAGGCGGCGCAGTGGCCGCGCGAAGACGAAGTACTGCCACGTCTGGGTCAGCAGCACCACGCCCGTCGTGGCCCCGGCCACCAGCAGCGTCCACCGCCGGCCGTCGCTCTGCGGCAGCCGCAGCCCGGCCAGGTCCTGCTCCACCACCAGCGACCACTTCAGCGGAGCGACGGTGTTCGGCTTGTTCAGGCCGGCGGCGGCGATCAACGCCGGCCTGCCGTCCGGCGTCTTCGCCATACCCACGGTGCCGCCCTTCAGCGCCTCGGAGGCGGCAACCCGGGCGGTGCCCTCCAACTGCTGGAAGGCGCGGAAACCGTTGGAGTCGAAGACGGTGCGCAGATCCTCGTCGACGACCCGTACCTGCCCGTCGACCGCCCGGATCATCTCCAGCAGGTAGTCGATGTCGAACTCCCCGACCGTCGCGACGCCGTTGGGAGCGACCCGGAAGGCGTACACCAGCGGCACGCGCGCGGTCTCGCCGTCCAGGTCGATGCCGGTTTCACCGCGCAGTGGCTCCTTGCGAAGCGGCTCGCGTCCCGCGGCGCTGACGACCGATCCGTTCGGGTCCATCAGGTAGAGGCTGCGGAAGCGGTGTTTGTCGGCCAGCTCCTGCTTGAGCTGCGGGGCCAGTTGAGCCGGGTCGGGCGTCGCCTCCGACGCCTGGGAGATCCGGGTCACCGTCTGCAGGCCGTTGTTCAGCGCCTTGCCCATCACGTTGCTCGCCGCCTCGGCCCGGCTCTCCTCGTCCCGGACGAGCTGGCTGGGGATCGGCGGCTCAGGTGAGCTCAGCGTGTAGGCCACCGCCGCCGCCGGCCAGAGCAGCGCCACGACGGTGGCCAGGGCCAGGCCCTGGTTCACGGTCGGCCGCCACCGCCACCGCCAGCGCTTCCCGCCGGCGGTGCCCGACGATGGATCGTCGGACGTCAGCGACAGCGCCCGGGCGATGCGGTGGGCCTCCGCGATCCGCAACGGGTGCCGCTTGGCGGGGACCTCACCACAGGCGTCGGCCTTGGCCCGCTCCAGCAGCGACCGCACGGGCCTGACCAGTGCCAGCCGCATCAGCAGGAAGCTGGGCACCGCCATCGCCAGCAGGGTCAGACCGAGCAGGAAGCCGTGCACGGTCGAGGTGCCGCCCGTCTCCTCGGCGACGATGAGGGTCGCCACCGTCGCCCCGGTCTCCCCCACCGGGGCGGAGGAGACGACGAGTTGCTTGTTCAGCCACTCGGTCACCCGGATCGGGTGGCCCTCGGTGGACTGCGACTGCGCCAGCCCTTGGAAGACCACCGGCAGGTGGACATCGGGTACGGCACTGACCCCCTGCATCAGGGTGCTCTTGCCGTCCGGCGTGATGACGAAGATGCCCTGTCGGGCGTTGGGGTTGAGGCGGAGTTCGTCCACGTCGAGCGGTTGGGTCGCCAGCAGGGTCCGCGAGCCGTCCAGCGCGACGCTGCGGACCAGCGCCGGCCCGTCCGGAGTGGTGATCGGGAACGTGTCCTTGGCGGGAAGCGTCGGTGGCAGCAGTTCCATCGGTACGCCGGTGCCCGCCGTGGCCAATGGGCGTCGCGAGGCGGTCTCCACGATCGCCGCCCCGGTCCACTCCGTACCGTTGCCCACCACCTGCTTGACGAACTCGGGGTCGGGCGTCGTCGGCGGCCGGGCCGCGATGCGCTGGTCGAGGTCCTCCACGTAGTGGTTGATGGTCAGTCGCATGCTGGAGGCGACCTTCGACACGTTGTCCCGCTGCGAGTCGACGACGGCCGGGGGGACGCCCCGTTGGTTGTTGATGGCGAACCCGAGCACGATGGCGGCCGCCAGGCACATGATCGCCCAGAGATACAGCAGGGACGGCTTACCGGAGCCGGCGGGAAAGCCGGCGGTCGGGAGCTGCTGGTCCAGCGCCCGTCGCCGCCACGGGACCGCCTGCTCCTGAGGTGGGTCGGCGGGCACTGACGGCACGGACGCGCGGCCGCGGAAGGGCTGCTGATCGCGACCCCGGTCGGGGGCGGGCTGTTCGCCTCCGTTCCTGCTCTTCATGGCGACCCTTCGCTCTCGGCGACATCGGAATTTGCGCGTCGTGTCGATCATCGAACGTGGCAGGGTGAGGAGACTTCACCCGACCGGGATGAGCTCGGCGGGCGTCGCATCCGCGTCACGGCCGCGTCGAGCGGTGGCACCAGCGTGGCGGCCGGCGGGGTGAGGCCGCCTCACACCGCGGAGGTGAACCGGTACGTCAGCGTCCGATCGCGCTGCCGTCCCGGCGCTTGTCCGCCGCTCCGAGCAGTTCGTCACCGCGTACCTCGATCGCGGTGAGACCGCTGTCCAGTGCGATGAGCCGGGGACACGGATGCTCCCGGACCACGAGTTCGGCCATGATCGCGCTGATCTTCCGGCCCGCTTCGAGCTCGGAAGGCGCCCCGACCGATCCCCCGCACTTACGCGTGATGTCCTGCCCGCTGAAGTGCCCCTGGTCGATGGCATCGGCCGGCCCCATGCCGTCGACGATCACACCCACCAGTGCCTGGGTCACGTAGTCCGGGATGTGCGAGCCGCCGGCCGCGCCCACCACCAGCTTCAGCTTCCGTCCCTGTTCATCGAGGACGATGGTCGGCGCCATCGACGCGGTGGGGCGCTTCTTCGACTGCATGACGTTCACCGGCTTGCCCGGTGAGACCGACGACGTGTCGGTGAAGTTGTTCATCGCGTTGTTGAGGATCATCCCCCGCGCCTCGAGGTGCGCCCCGAAGTGCGTGTTGATGGTGGTCGTCATGGAGACGGCGTCGCCCTCGCTGTCCACGATGCTCACGTTGCTGGTCGGGTCGCCGACGTCGATCGTGCTCGGGACGTCCCCGGTCGGCCCCGGAGGGATCCGCTCCGGCGGCTCTCCCGGTTTGATCGGGTCGATCGCGCGGTCCTCGGAGTAGAGGGAGAAGCGCTGGTCGAGATACTTGTTGTCCAGCAGACCGGCCGCCGGCACCTTGTGGAACGCCGGGTCCCCGATGTACGCCCGGCGATCGAAGTTTGCCAGGCGGCTGGCCTCGACGAAGAGGTGCATCCGATCGGTCGAGTCCGGTTCACTCCTGCCCACCTGGCCACGGTCGAGCAGGCCCAGCATCTCCAGTACGGACACTCCCCCGAACGCGGGCGGCGCCGACGTGCACACCAGCACGCCCAACACCTTCCGGCACAGCGGCTTGCGTTCGATGGGGGCGTATTCGGCGAAGTCCTCGGCGGTCATGAGACTCGGGATCACGACCGGGCCGGCGGTGTTCCCCTTCAGCTTGATCGGCCCCTTCGCCGCGTGCTGCACGATCGCCGGGGCGATCTTGCCCTTCGGGTCGTAGAAGGCGTCCGCCCCGCCGTCCCGAACCTCCCGCAACACCTGCGCGATCTCCGGGTTGCGAATCGTCGTACCCGGCTTCTTGGCCTTGTCGCCGTTGCAGTAACGGGGGCGCAGATCGGGGTAGTTGCAGCGCTTGCGCCCGTTGAAGCGCTCGTCGAGGCCACTGCTCAGGGCTTCCGGCATGGGGAAGCCGTTCGCGGCTAGGTTGATGGCGTCGTCGAAGAGCTCGTCCCAGGGAAGGTCCCCGTACTCCTCGTGGACGTCCGAGAGCACCCGCAGCGTGCCCGGGACGGCGAACGCCCGGGCTGTCGCCGACGCCGCGTACGGGTAGCGGTCGACGCCGAGCGCCTTGCGCTCCTGGTCGGTGGGAGTCATCACGTTCTGCGGCACGTTCTTCGGCGCTCGGGCCATGCCGTCGAAATACCGCACGGTGTGTTTGTCGGGATCCCAGTAGTTGATGAGCGTGCCGCCGGTCAGCCCGGAGGCGTGTGGCTCCACGACGGCCAGGACGGCCTGCACGGCCACGGCCGCATCCGCGGCCGTGCCACCCTTGGCGAGGATTTTGCAGCCGGCCTGGACCGCGAAGGGATTGGCCGCGGCCACCATGAACTTCCGACCCACGGCGTCGGCTTCCCGGCCGGTGGTGGGATTCGCGCACGAGTCGGCACGCGCCGCAGCCGTGTTCGCTCCGGTGACCGCTGACGACAGGGCCGGAAAGACGAGCGTCAGCACCAGCGCGGACAGGTAGCAGCGCCGCTTCCGTGCGTACATACAACAACCTCCCGGGATTGATGCCGCGGCCTCGGAACACGCATCTGCTCGGATCGCGTGAGGCCCTCGCCCTGCTCGTCCGTTCCGAAGGGACGGCTCCCGCCGTTGGGCTGGCACATTCGGTTGCACGCGGGCACAGTCGTCGACGCGCCGACGTGGCAAGGCAGCCGACACCGGCATCATGGTTCTCGTTCGGGTGACTCCGCAGGGCATCGCGAGAAGTCGTGGCCGCTGGGACGAGGGTGTCGAAGGTGGCAACGGCAGTGCGGCGAACGGACCGCGGCGCGCCGAGCCCTCCCCAGAGCGCCTAACGCTAGGTGACGAATCCGCACCCGGCTGTCTACAGGGTGTTAGCGTCGGGGTGGCGGTGCCTGCTGGCGTACGCGCAGGGGATGGCCCATCTTGGCCTCCGTCATCGCCCAGCTGGCCACGAGCCCTCGTTGGCGCTCGTCCGACCACCGGCACGACATCCACCCTGAGGAGGAACCGTGCAGGAGAGGTCCGACATGCCCGGACGTACCCGCTGGCGGCGCTTCGCCGCCCTGGCGATCCCGGCGACCGCGGTCGCCGGCGCGATCGTGCTCGGCATGGCCAACGGCGCCATGGCCGCGTCGTTCGCCGTCTCCGGGCAGACGTTCAAGGTCTCCGCCTCCGAGCTGCGCGGTGAGGGCTTCGTCCAGTACGGCGGCGTCGCCCAGGAGGTCGACGGGACGAGGCATCCGGTGGCGACCACCGGTATCCGCAGGGCGCAGCTCTTCGACCTCTGCCAGTCGGTGAAGGCGCCCGGGGCGCCCGTCGTGATCACCATCAACGCCGGCGCGGTGGCAGGCCAGCCACCGCCACGGACCTGCTGATCGACGCCGAAGAGCTCGAGGGTGACGCCCGGTTCACCAACATCCAGATCAATCGGGACGCGTCGACTCTCGAGGGCGGTCCCGCCAACGCGAAGGGCCCCGGGGGACCTTCGGCCAGCAGGCCGACGCCGTCACGATCACGAACCTTCGCCAGGTGGCCCGCTCCACCCAGGCCAGGACGTTCAACCTCACCGGACTGAAGCTGAAGGTCAGGACGGGCGCGGCCGCCAAGGAGTGCTTCTGAGCTGACCACCGCCCCGCCGTCCGGGTGGCGGTGGCTGCGCACGACCCCTCACTCGGCAGGAGGCATGGGTGGACAACGGCGAACCGCGAAACGCCCGGCCGGAGCGTTACCGCGACCTCCGCGGCTTCCGCCGCTGGCGGCGGACCCGACCGTTCTGGGGGGGCCTGCTCACCGCGCTGGCCGGTCTGCAGATCTTCGGCACCACCCAGATGTCGCTGGCCGGCCTCGCGCTGCAGACGGGGCCGACCGGCTTCCTGTCCTGGCTGATCCCCGCCATCCTGGTGACCTGCGGGCTGCTGCTGTGGTTCAAGCCCCCGCACCGGGTCCTCTACGCCGTGGTCGCCGCCGTGACCGCGCTCTTCTCGCTGATCGGGGTGAACCTCGGCGGCTTCTTCGTCGGTCTGCTGCTCGGCCTGGTCGGCAGCGCCCTCGGTTTCGCCTGGACGCCGGACACCCCGCCGAGCGCCGCGCCGGCCAGCGAGCCGACCGGCGAGGCAGGGGTACGGGACGAAACGCCCGATGACGCGAGCGGGCCCGACGAGGCCGGGGGCGACCGGACGGCGCGGCCCGGGACGCGGCCGACGGGACGGGGCGGGAGCAGCCCACGGCCGGTACGGGAGCTGACCTGACGGCCCCCGACGCTGCCCCCAGCACGGGCAGCCGGCCCTCGTCGACGAACTGATGTCCGGCCGGGACAGCCTGGGGCTGCACCTCACCCGGCCGTCGCCCGGCGCGTACCAGGAGTCCGCCACGGCCCTGAGGCTCTGGCCGGCCGAGCGGACGAAGGCGGAACAGCCGGGACCCCCACAGCGCGGCCTACGGTTCGTCGCGGCGCTGCTGGGGCTGCTCGGGATCTCCGCCACCGTGACGCTCGCCGCGCCCGGCCCGGCGAGGGCGTCGGCCGTACCCGCCCCGGCTCGGGACGGCCCCACCTGCCCGACCGAACCGGCGCCGGACGGGCCGGCCGGTTCGTCCTCGATCAGCCCGAGCGGGTACGCCAGGGCGAACAGGAACGTCCTCACCCTCAGCGGCCTCGGCCCGTTCTACGGGGGCCAGGGCGGCGAGGCGGGTGCCCGGGCCCAGCCGAAGCGTTCCGTCGCACCCGGCCCGCCACCGCCCACGACCCTGCTGGCCACCAGCTCCGGGCCGATCGTCCTGGCTCTCGACTGCGCCCAGCCCGAGCCGACCCCGACCGCCCCCGGGGCCGGGAGAACCTTGCCGCGGATCCCCGCCGAGCCCGGCCAGCCGCGGGTCGCGGAGAGCCCGGTCCACCTGACCGGCTCCACCATGACCATGACGGGGCTGCGGATCGAGGGGATCGTCGAGCTGCCCACCGCCGGCGGCACCCTGCGGGCCCTGAAGTTCAGCATGGATCGGGTGATGACCGACGACGCCCGGCTGCGCTCGCCCGGGCCGGCCGGCCGCACCCTGCGGGTCGCCACCGATCAGCTGACGCTGGCCGGCGAGGTCGCCGTCTACGCCACCCGGTTCGTCGGACGGATCCTCGACGTGACGATCACGCTGAGCCCGGACCTGCCGCTCCCCCCGGGGATCGCCACCACCTCGCCGGGCCCGGTCACGTTCAGTGGCGTGGCTGTCGACCTGGCCTTCCTGGAGAGCCACTCGCTCACCGCCCGCCCGGCGCTGAAGCTCAACGTGAACTGACGACCCCGCGAGGTTGCTCCGCGCGGGGCTCGGCCCTCAGTCAGACCCGCGATCCTCAGCCCCGGCGCGGTCGGGGTGAGAGACGCCCTGCGGCACTGTCGCGTAGGCACCGGACCTGATCGACGGCAGGCCGTTTTGCGGGCCACCACGAGGCGACGGGCGGCCGGAAGGCCCTATCCACCGACACCGGACGCCGTTGCGACGCCCCGGCTCCGATGACCGCCTCCACCGGCCAACCGCATGCCGCCTATTGGGCCTCGCGGACGGCCAGCGGCCAGGGCAAATCCTCGCACCGGGGCGCAATGCCGTCCAGGACCCATCAGCAGGGGCGCCGGCGGCAGTGGGATGACCGGCTCCGGCGTCCCTCCCGTCGCACGCCGTCCCACCGCCACCGTTCGCTTCAACGTTCGCGCGCCCCGACCCCCTTCTACTCCTCCTGCCGGATTTCCGGGCGCGATTGCGCAAAGCCGGCCGGAACCCCCGCTACTCGGGTAGTGTCGCGCGTTTTCGCGGACCGGGCCCGGGTAAGCGGCGGGCGACGGCAGGTAAGACCAGTCGAGGGGAGCATCACGATGAATCCGCTGTTCCGTAAGAGCGTGCTGTCCGTTGCCGTGCTGGCCAGCGGCGCCTTCACCGGCTCGGCGATCGCTGCCCAGGCGTCCGCCGATCCGATGACACCGTCGCACCCGGCACAAGTGCAGAGCGTGCCCGCCTCCGCAGACCAGCCTCCGCCTCCGCCCGCGCCCCCGCCTGCGCCCGCGCCCGCGCCCGCGCCGGAGGACGGTCAGCGAGTGCTCCACTACGACTATCAGCGACAGCCGAACTCCTACTACTGCGCGCCAGCCGCAACTCGGATCGCCCTGTCCACCCAGGGCAAGGTCGTGAGCCAACGCGAGGTTGCCGACAAGCTGGGCACCACCCAGGACGGCACCGACTCGGTCGACGCCACCACTCGGGTGCTCAACGAGATGACCGGCGGCGGCTACGAGACCACCGAGATCGAGGGTGCCGAGGCCGACTCGCAGCAGGAAGCCAAGCTGCGCGGTGACGTGATCGAGGCGGTCGACGCCAACCGGGGCGTGGTAGCCAACATCATGGGCACCGCGGTCGACACCCAGGGTCACCGGTACTCGTACGAAGGCGGACACTATCTGACCGTGGTCGGTTACCGCGACGGCGGTGACACCATGAAGGTCGCCGACCCGTACGACCCGACCAAGACCTACTGGATGACCGACGACAAGCTCGCCGACTGGATCGCCACGCGCGGCTACTCCAGCTAGCCCCGAACAGGACGTCCCGCCGGCCGGGTCCCGAACGGGACTCGGCCCTATCTTGTCGTCAACCCGTCACCGCGGGCGCGCGACGCCCGGCGGCGACGCCAGGGGATGACGCGGCGACGCCGCCCCCGTCGGACGGAGGCGGCGTCGTGGACAGCCCGAGTCGCGGGAGCCGTCAGGTCATGTCGTCGAAGCGACGGTCGATCGGGGCGGGCGCGGCGACCGGCGCGGGCGCGCCGACCGGCCCGGAGAAGTCGACCCGTGCGGACGCCTCGACCGGCTCGGTGTCCAACTCCAGCGGCGACACCTCGTCGTCGCTGAGGTCGGAGTAGGTCTCCTTGCCCCGACCCCGCCGCTTGTCGTTGATGAAGGCCACCCCGACCGCGGCGAAGTAGAGCGCGCAGAGGCAGATCGCCAGCGCGGTCATGCCGAACGGGTCGGGGGTCGGCGTGACCACCGCCGAGAAGGCGAAGAACACGAAGACCGCCACCCGCCACCAGCTCAGCAGCTTCCGCGCGCTGGCCAGGCCGACGAAGTTGAGCATCAGCACGATCAACGGGAACTCGAACGCGACCCCGAACAGCAGGATCAGGTTGGTGACGAACGAGATGTAGCGGGTGATGTCGAGCGTGGTGGTGATGTCGCCGCCGCCCGAGACGTTGAGCAGGAACTCCAGCCCCTTGGCGGTGACGAAGTACGCGAGCACCGCACCGGCGGCGAACAGTGGTGCCGCCAGGGCGGTGAAGAAGTACGCGTACCGCCGCTCGTGCCGGTGCAGGCCGGGCGCGATGAACGCCCACAGCTGGTAGAGCCAGACCGGCGCGGCGATGATCAGACCCACCCAGAGGCCGACCTTCAGCTGGAGCAGGAACAGGTCCGCCGGACCGAGCTGGACGAAGTTGCACGTCCCGTTGACCAGGCGCGCCTTCGGCAGGTCGCAGTACGGCTGCTGCAACAGGTGCAGCACCGGACCGGAGAGCCAGATGCCGAAGCCGAAGCCGACCAGGATCGCCAGCGAGGCGCGGAAGAGACGGTTGCGGAGCTCACGGATGTGCTCCATGAGCGTCATGGAACCGTCGGCGGCCCGTTCGAACTCGCTCGGGCCGCGCTTACGAAGCGCGAAGGCCACGGTGCTCGGGCCCTTCGGTCAGTTGTCGCGGACGCGCTGCACCGGGTCGACCGGCGGGGCGACCGGCTGTTGCGGGGCCTGCTGCGGGGCGAACTGCTGCTGCGCGTACGGCTGCTGACCCGCGTGCGGCGGCAGCGGCTGGTAGCCGGCCTGCGCGTCGGCCTTCTCGGCCAGGTCGCGGTCGTCGTCCTGCAGGCTCTTGGTCTCCGCCTTGATGATCCGCAGCGAGCGGCCCAGCGAGCGGGCCGCGTCGGGGAGCCGCTTCGCGCCGAATAGCAGGATCAGCACGACCACGAGTACGGCGATGTGCCACGGCTTGAGGGCACCCATGGGAAGCTCCAGTCGCTCTGTGTCGAAGGGTGTGTCGCAGCCCATCGTACGTGCGTCGAGAGCCGTTGCCACCCGCCGGGCCGCTGGTGACGCGTCCGGCCGGTGAAGTCTTGACCACCCTCGCGTGTCCCGTCAACCACCTGGCGACGTCCATCCGTGCGCGAAAGGAACCCGCTTCGCGCAGTCGACGCGCGATTCACCGACCGCGGTCGATCACTTACCCCGCTTGGCCTTGATCAGCTCCACCCGCTGCTGGGTGGTCTCGACCTGCCGCTGGAGCGTCTCGGCCCGCTCGGAGAGCGCCTCGGCGGCCTCGCGCAGCGCGTCCGCGTCGGCCTGGCGTCGCTGCAACGCCATCGCCGCCCGCCGCAGCCGGGGCAGCCGCGCCAGCACCGGCCGGACCGCCAGGGCCAGCACGACGAGCGCGAACAGCACCACCGCGAGAACGATCCACTTCACCACGGCGGTCAGCCTAACCGGTCGACGGCCCCCACCGCCGGGTCGGCCGACGGCGCGCCGTCGCCCACCGGGGTGCCGTACGCCTCCAGCGCGGCGAGCGCCTGCGCCCGCACCTGATCGGCCAGCTCGGCCGGGGCCACCACGGTGACGTCCGGCCCCAGCCCGAGCACGAACCGGCGGGCCCAGCCGAGGTCGGTCACCCGCAGCGAGACCAGCCACTGGTCGCCGTCGCCGGCCTCCACCCGCTCGCACGGGTAGTACTCGGTGATCCACCGCTCGCCCCGACCGATGCGCAGGGTGATCAGCGGCAGGTCCGGCGAGGGGCGGAAGATCCCGTCGGTGAGGTCGTGCGGGCGCGCCTGCGGCGGCACCACCGCCGGCTCGTCCAGCTCGGTGACCGCGTCGATCCGGTCGGCCCGGAACAGCCGGACCGCCTCGGCCCGGCGGCACCACGCCTCCACGTACGCCCGGCCGCCGACCATCAGCATCCGCAGCGGGTCGATGGTGCGCTCGCTGGTCTCGTCCCGCGCCGCCGTGTAGTAGGTGATCCGCAGCGCCCGGCCGCCCTCGACCGCCGAGCGCAGCGCCTCGACCTGCCGGGTGTCCCCGGGCAGCCGCACCGCCACCGGCGCGCCGACCAGGTCGCCGGCCGCCTCGGCGATCTCGATGCCGGGGCGGGCGAGCAGGTAGGGCACCAGGTTGAGCAGTCGGGCCAGCCGGTCGGCGGAGGTGCGGGAGCCGCCCCGGGCGGCCGGCCGGGTCACCGGGGGCCTCCGGCCACGGCCAGGTCGTCCTGCCGGACGGCGATCTCCTTGAGCCGTTGGATCACCGCGTCGCGCACCTCCGGCGGTTCCAGCACCCGCACGTCCGGGCCGTACCCGACGAGGTGGCCGGCGAGGGAGTCCGGGTCGGCGTACGGCAGGACCAGCCGGTCGCCGTCGGGACCCGGCAGGGTCTGCACGGCCCAGCGCCGCAGGCCAGCGGCGCGTCCCGGGGCGGCCAGCACGGTGGCCCGGCCGGTGCGCTCGACCGGCCCGGACCAGCGGGCCACGTGGCTGATCAGGTCGACCCCGGCCGGCGGCTCGTACCCGCCCGGCTCGCCGTTCACCCGGACCGCGCCCACCACCCGGGAGAGCCGGAAGCAGCGGGTGGCGTCCCGGTCCAGGTCGTGGCCGACCACGTACCAGCGGCCGCGCCAGCAGACCACGCCCCACGGCTGCAACCGGCGGCGGGTGGGCGCGTCCCGGTCGCACCCGGTAGTCGAAGCCGACCTCGCGGCGGTCCCGCGCGGCGGCGGTCAGCGGCGCGAACGCCGGATCGACCGTGACCATCGGCTCCAGGCCCAGGGTGGCCTGCGGGTCCACGTCGACGCCGGCCGCGCGCAGCTTCGCCAGCCCGGAGGAGGCAGCGGCGGCCAGGCCGGCGTGCTGCCAGAGCCGCGCGGCGATGCCCACCGCCGCGGCCTCGTCGGGCTCCAGGGGGATCTCCGGCAGCGCGTACTCCCGGTGGGCGATCCGGTAGCCGGGCTCGGCGTCGAAGACGCTGGCCGTGCCGGTCTCCAGCGGCACGCCCAGCTCCCGCAGCTCGGCCTTGTCCCGCTCGAACTTGCGCTGGAACGCCTCGTGCTCCTTGGCGTCGTCCGGATCGTGCTCGTAACCGGGCACGGTCGCGGCGATCTGCGCGGCGGTCAGGAACCGTCGCGTGGACAGGAGACAGATCACCAGGTTGACCAGGCGTTCGGTACGGCTCCGCGACACGTGTGAACGCTAGCAGCCCGCGCGCCGCGGCCGTGCACCCGCGCGGGCGCGGCGCGCGACGCACTGCCGCCGGTCACCGGGCGGCGGCGGCCCGACCGCCCTAGGGTGAGGCGCATGTCGGAGGGCGAAGTCAAGACCGAGAGCGTCGGCACCGTCGTGGTGGCGGGCGCGGCGAACCTCGCCATCGCGGTGGCCAAGCTGGTCGCCGGCCTGATCTCCGGCTCCGCGGCGATGCTCTCCGAGGCCGCCCACTCGGTCGCCGACACCACCACCGAGGTGCTGCTCTACCTGGCGCTGCGCCGGGGCGCGCGGCCCGCCGACCGCCGGCACCCCTTCGGGTACGGCAAGGAGAGCTACGTCTGGGCGTTCCTCGCCGCGCTGTTCACCTTCGTCGCCGGGGCGGGCTTCGCCATCACCCACGGCGTGACCACCATCCTGGTGCACCGGCACAGCGGGAATTACCTCGCCTCCTACATCGTGCTGGCGGTGTCCTTCGTCATCGAGTCGGTCTCGCTGGCCCGGGCGGTGCGCCAGGTGCGAAACGAATCCCGCCGCTGGCGGACCACCCCGCGCCGGTTACTGCGGCTGACCGCCGACACCACCATCAAGGCGGTGTTCCTGGAGGACAGCGCGCCCTCGTCGGTCTGCTCCTCGCCGCCGTCGGGCTGGGCCTGTCCCACCTGACCGGCGACGAGCTGTGGGACGGACTCGCCTCGATCGCGATCGGTCTGCTGCTGCTGGTCGTGGCGATCACCCTGGCCTGGAGCAACCTGTCGCTGCTGGTTGGCCGGGCCGTGCCGGACCGGCTGCACCGCGAGATCGAGCAGGAACTGGCCGGCCTGCCGACGGTCGACCGGGTCGACACGCTGATGACCATGCTGCTCGGCCCGGAGGAGATCCTGGTCGCCGCCAAGGTCGACTTCCACGACCAGGCCACCGGTGCCGACATCGAGGCCGCCGCGGACGAGGCCGAGCGCCGGCTCACCGACCGCTACCCGGAGATCCAGTACGTCTTCCTCGATCCCACCCGCTCGATGCCCGGCACCGACGGGCGGCGGGCCCGGCGTACCCAGGACCAGGAGCAGGAACCCCGGCGGCCCGGCCCGCCCTGACCCGGGCGCGGCGTCTCCGCCGGGCGCGGATAGCGTGCCCGGCATGGTGCGATGGCGGTCCGGAACGGTGACGGCGGTACGGCGGCGGTGGGCCGGCGCGGTGGAACTCGACGTCGACCTGCCCGACGGCGGCACCCTGCGCGCCCTGGCGTACCCCGCCCTGGTCGGCGACCCGGTCCCCGGCGACCGGGTGCTGCTCAACGCCGGCGCCCTGCTGATGGGGCTCGGCACCGGCGGGTACGCCCTGGTGGTGGCGCTGCCCGACCGGCTGCCGCCGGACCCGCCGCGGGCGGCCGACACCCGCGACGCCGGCCCACCTGGTCAAGGCCCGCTACACCCCGTTGCAGGCGATCATGCTCGGGGTGGACGAGGAGGCGTCGGAGCACCACGAGCTGCTGGCCCGGGCGGAGAGCCTGGACGGGCTGCCCGTGGTCACCGCCGACCTGCACTCGGCGCTGCCGGCGATCCTGGCCGGCGTCCGCGCCGAGGCCCCCGACGCCCGGGTGGCGTACCTGCTCACCGACGGCGGGGCGCTGCCGGCCTGGTTCTCCCGCACCCTGGACGGGCTGCGCGGCGAGCTGGTGGGCACGGTCAGCGTCGGGCAGGCGTTCGGCGGCGACCTGGAGGCGACCACGCTGCACAGCGGCCTGCTGGCCGCCCGGCACGTGCTCCGCGCCGACGTGGCGATCGTCGCCCAGGGCCCGGGCAACCTGGGCACCGGGACCACCTGGGGCTTCTCCGGGGTCGCCGTCGGCGAGGCGGTCAACGCCGTCGCCACCCTCGGCGGCCGGCCGGTCGGCTCACTGCGGATCTCCGACGCGACCCGCGCCCCCGGCACCGCGGCGTCTCCCACCACAGCCTCACCGCGTACGGCCGGGTCGCGCTCGCCCCGGCGGAC
>NZ_JAEVHN010000043.1:0-20459 GCF_016803375.1 Micromonospora sp. 4G55 | reverse complement strand
TGGTCAGCGGCAGCCCCGCCGCGCCGGCCGCGAGCAGCGGCCCGGCCACCAGCAGGAGCAGCATGTGCTGGGCCATGTGCCCGGCCAGGCTGGACTCCGCCATGTCGTGCACCGGTCCCTGCTCCACGCCGAGCAGCACCAGCAGTCCGGCGCCGAAGGCGCCGACCCGCCAGCCTGGGATGACGCGGCGGGGACCGCGTCTGGTCCACAGCTCCTGGACGCCCCGCCCGTAGCCGGCCGCGAGCAGGCAGACCGCGACGATCGCCAGCATGGTCAGCAGGCTCTCGACCACCGGACTCTGACCGGGTTCGTGAGCCCGGTAGACGCTCAGCTCTGACATGGCGGCAGCACCAGCACGGCGACCCCGCCGAGCACGATGATCGTCAGGAAGAGCAGGTTGAGCCAGATGCCCACCACGGCGAGCATCCTGGACCGGGCGAGCCCGGTCCTCGGCGCCCGCTGACTGCGCGCCGGCGGTGCGCCGCCACACCAGCGCGGCGACCGCCAGCGAGCCGGCGGTGGCCAGGGCCGGGACGACCACCGCCAGCCCGACGGCGGCCCGAGCGGTACGGCGGAGACGCGCTCGGAGCCGGCGGCGCAGGCGAGTTCGTCCAGGCCCCAGGCGACGAGCACGTGCACCGCCCAGGCGACGGCGCCACCGAGCACGCCGTACCAGAGCAGCAGCCCGCCGGTGAGGCGGGCCCGGGGGCCGGGTCGCGTGGTCGTCACAGTCGCGGGGAGAGGTAGATGGTGAACAGGATGGCGGCCCACACCGCGTCGACGAAGTGCCAGTAGATCGCGCCGTTGCGGACCCGTTCGTGGTGGTGGGCGCCGAAGCCGCCGCCGGCCAGGGACGTGGCGAGCAGCCAGCCGATCATGGTCAGTCCGACCAGGACGTGCAGCCCGTGGAAGCCGGTGATCAGATAGAACAGCGAGCCGTAGACGTCGGTGGTCATGGTGAAGTGCCGGAGCTTCTCGGCGTACTCGGTGGCCTGCAGGGCCAGGAAGGTCAGCCCGAGCGCCATGGTGACGGCCAGCCCGGACCGCAGCCGCCAGAGCTTGCCGTGCCGGATACCGCGTTCGGCCCAGATCATGGGCAGGCTGCTCGGCAGCAGCACCGCCGTCATCACCAGCGGCTTGACCAGCTCGGGGGCCCCGATGCCGTCCGGCGGCCACTGCGGGCCGTACTGGAAGCGGAGGTAGAAGTAGCTGCCGAGCAGGCAGGCGAAGAGGGTGGCCTCGGTGGCCACGAACATCACCATGCCCCACCAGCCGGTGGACCGGCCGACCGGCAGCTCCGTGCTGAGCGCCTCGGCGCCGGTGGCCGCCGCCACGGCTCCGCCCCGACCCGTCATGCCGCCACCTCTGGTTCCACATCCGCGCTGGGCGGCCAGAGCCAGACCGCGATCGTCGCAATGGCCGCGACCATGGCGACGGCCGCCACCGGGTACCAGGCGAAGAGCAGGGCGGTGAAGAAGATCAGGAGCGCGCCGGCGAGCACGAGCGGCGTGAGCGTCGACTCCGGCATCTGCACCGCGCGCTCGCAGCGGGCGTCCAGCTCGCTGGTGAACAGGGTGCGGCGCCCCGCACTGAGGATGCGGTCCTCGGTGGCGCCCGCGCCGGTCGACTCCGCGGTCCGCTCGTCCCACACCGGGTGCAGGCTGTGCACCCGGGGCAGGACGGGGAAGTTGTACGGCTCGGGCGGCGACGTGGTGGCCCATTCCAGGCTGTCGGCGTCCCACGGATCCGCCGGGGCGGGCCGGCCCCGGCGTACGGCGTGCACCACGCCGACGAGCACGAGCAGCAGTCCGAGGGCGAGCAGGTACGACCCGGCCGTGCTGACCAGGTTCCACCCGCCCCAGCCGGGCTCGCCTGCGTAGGTGTAGACCCGGCGGGGCATGCCGAACAGGCCGTAGAGGTGCATCGGGAAGAAGGTGACGTGCATGCCGGCGAAGACCAGCCAGAACGCCCAGCGGCCCAACCGCTCGTGGTACATCCGACCGGTGATCTTGGGCAGCCAGTAGTAGATGCCGGCGAGCATCGGGAAGACCGCGCCGCCGACCAGCACGTAGTGGAAGTGCGCCACCACGAAGTACGAGTCCGTGACCTGCTGGTCGAACGCGGTGATCGCGAACATCGTGCCGGTGACACCGCCGAGCACGAAGGTCACGACGAAGCCGATGACGAACAGCAGCGGCACGCGGATCACCAGCCGGCCGAGCAGCATGGTGGCCAGCCAGGCGAAGATCTGCAGGCCGGACGGAATGGTGATGATGGTGCTGGCCGCGCTGAAGAAGCTGTAGGACAGCGCCGGCAGGCCCGTGGCGAACATGTGGTGCACCCAGACCCCGAACGAGATGATCGCGATCGCCACGATGGACAGCACGATCAGCGGGTAGCCGACCACGCCGCGCCGGGTGAAGGCGGGCAGCACCGCGGAGACGATGCCCAGCGCCGGCATGACGATGATGTAGACGTCGGGGTGCCCGAAGATCCAGAACAGGTGCTGCCAGAGCAGCACGCTCCCCCCGGCGGTCGGGTCGAAGAAGTGGGTGCCGAACCGGCGGTCGAGGAAGAGCATCGCGTTGTCCAGGTTCAGCGCCGGCAACGCGAAGATCACCATGAACGCGGTGGCCACGATCGCCCAGACGAACAGCGGCACCCGGTTCAGCGACATCCCCGGTGCGCGCAGCTTGAGCGCGGTGGCGATGAAGTTGATCGAGCTGGCGGTCGTGGAGATGCCGAGGAAGAGCAGCCCGAGGGCGTAGACGTCCATGTGCAGGCCGGGAGTGTTCTGCTCCTCGGTCAGCGGCACGTAGGCGAACCAGCCGGCGTTGGGCGCGGCGCCGAAGGGCAGGCTCGTCCACATGAAGAGCCCGGCGAACAGGAAGACCCAGTAGCCGAAGGCGTTCAACCTCGGGAACGCCATGTCCCGGGAGCCGATCATCAAGGGAAGCAGGAAGTTGCCGAACCCGAAGAGCATCGGCGTGGCGAACAGGAAGATCATCGCCGTGCCGTGCATGGTGAACAGCTGGTTGTACGCCTGGGGCGACAGGACACCCGCCTCGGGTCGGGCGAGCTGGGTGCGCATCGCCAGGGCGCTGAGCCCGGCGAGGACGAAGAAGAACCCGGCGGTGACCAGATAGCGGCGGCCGATCCTCTTGTGGTCGACGGTGCTGAACCAGGCCCGCAGCGAGGGGCGCTCGCCCCAGTGTTCCGTCAGCCGCGCCAGGTCCTCCCGGCTGATGCCGGGCGATGGCGTGGTGGTCGTGGACATCGTCTCCCTCCCCCGACCTACTCCAGCGACCGCAGGTACGCGATGAGGTCGGGCAGCTGGGCGGCGTCGACCGGCTGTGGGGGCATCGCGTTGCCGGGCTTGACCGTCTGGGAGTTGGCGATCCAGCCGCCGAGGTGCCCGGAGTCGTTGGGCACCGCCCCGGCGCCGAGGCTCCACCGGGTGCCCACGTTCGACAGGTCGGGCCCCACCTGGCCCTGGGCGCCGGTGCCCCGCACCGCGTGGCAGGCGGCGCAGGTCCCCTGTACGAACGCCTGCTGGCCGCGGCGCTCGGCCTGCGTGCGCGGCTGACGGGCCGGGGCGTTCAGGCGGGTCAGCCACGCGTCGAAGTCGGCGCGGGGCTCCGCCACGACCAGGAAGGCCATGTGGGCGTGCTGGGTGCCGCAGTACTCGGCGCACTGGCCGCGGTAGCGGCCGGCGCGCTCCGCCCGTAACCAGGTCTCCCGGGGCTCGCCGGCGATCAGGTCCGTCTTCGGCATGAGCTGCGGCACCCAGAAGCTGTGCAGTACGTCGTCGGTGCGCAGGCGCACCTTCACCCGCTCCCCCACCGGAATGTGGATCTCGTTGGCGGTGGCTCCGGACGCCCCCTGGTAGCGCACCTCCCACCACCACTTGTGGCCGGTCACCTCCACGGTGGGAGTGTCCGGGGCGGGGTGGTCACCGAGCGCGGCGAGGTCGCGCAGACCCACCCCGTAGACGGCGACGAGGATGACGAAGGGCAGTCCGGCGCCGGCGATCGTGACGAAGCGCAGCGGCTGCCCGTGGCGCACCCGGGCGTTGCCCCGCCGGAACACCAGCGCCCAGAGCAGCAGCACCATGACCTCGGCAAACACCGCCGTGGAGATCCAGAACAGCAGCCACCAGAGGTTGGCGATCCGGGCCGCCCCCGTACCGGCGGGGTTCAGGGCCGACGGCGGGTCGCCGGCGCATCCGGCGAGCAGGGCCAGGCCGTACAGCGCCGTCAGCACCGGGAGCGGGCGCGCTCGGCGGCGCCGCCCGGTGGGTCGGGCCGCGCTCAGGGTCGTCCCCGCTGTCGTGTCCACCGGGAGCGACACTAAGCCCTTCTCACCCCTGTTTGTCCCCGTTTGCGACTGATACCCGGACGGGTGTGACCAGAGCGATTTATGGTGAGTCCGCACTCGTTCATCCGCAAGCGCCCCTCCGGGCGCGGACAGGGAGATCATGCGAGCCTCCACGGTGGACCTCGTCGCGGACACCGGCAGAGCGGCCGCCGGCCGCCGGACGATGGCCTGGCTCGCCGGTGGGCTCACCGCGGCGGCGACAGCGGCCGGCGGGTGGCTGGCGCCCCCCGACGAGCTGCAGGGCCAGGCGCAGCGACTGATGTACCTGCACGTCCCCGCCGCCTGGGTGGCCTACGCCGCGTTCGCCGTCGTGCTGGCCGCCAGCGGGGCATACCTGATCGGGGGCGACCTGCGCTGGGACCGGTTCGCCCGGGCGGGCGCGGAGATCGGGGCGGCCCTGACAGCGGTCGCGATCGCCACCGGGTCGCTCTGGGGCCACCTGGTCTGGGGTACCTGGTGGGCCTGGGACCCCCGCCTGGTCAGCACCGTCCTGCTACTGCTCGCGTACGCCGGCTACCTGGCCCTGCGCCGCGCGGTCGGTGAGGGGACCGGGGCCCCCGACGGAGGCGACCACCGGGTGGCGCGACCGGCCGCGGTCGTCGGGGTGGCCAGCTTCCTGCTCGTCCCGGTGGTGCACTTCTCCGTCGTCTGGTGGCGGTCGCTGCACCAGCAGGCGACCGTGCTCGCCCCGCAGCGCCCGCCGATCGACCCCAGGATGGGCGTCGCCCTGCTGCTCGCCGTGGCCGCCGCGACGCTCGCCGCGCTCTGCGTCCTGCTGTACCGGGTGGTCCAGCTGGAACGCCGGCTGACCCCCGACGCGTCCCCCGCCCCCGAACGGGTCCCGGTCCGGGTCGATGATCCGTCGCCGCGCGGGCCGAATCGTCGTCGTCGCCGTGCTCCTCGCCGCCGGCGCGCTGCTGGTCACCAGCGCGCTGCGGGACACCCTGACCTACTACCGCACCCCGGGCGAGGTGCTCGGCGATCCGGACGCGACCCGGGAACGGGTACGCCTCGGCGGCGACGTGGTGCCCGGGTCGCTGCGTCACACCGGCGACCTCGTGGTGTTCCGCCTCGCCGAGGACGGTCACGAGATCACCGTCGAGCAGCGCGGCGCCCCACCGGAAACGTTCCGGGAGGGCGAGGGAGCGGTCGTCGAGGGCACCCTGTCGCCGGACAGGGTGTTCCGCTCCGACCACGTCGTGGTCCGGCACGGTAACGAGTACCGGCCGTCCACCGCCCCGGCAGGGCCGGTAGATGCTCGGTGATCTCGGCACCGCGAGCCTCGCGGTCGGGCTGCTCTGCGCCACCCTGACCGCCCTGCTCTGGCTGCGGACGGCCCTGTTCGCCGTACCCACCCGACCGGCCCGCCTCGCCACCGCCGCCACCCTGGCGACCGCCGCCGTCGCCTGCGGCCTGCTGGAGGCGGCCCTGCTCCGGCACGACTTCAGCGTCCGCTTCGTGGCGGAGAACGGCGGCCGTCACGTGCCGCTGTACTACACGCTGACGAGTCTCTGGTCCGCCCTGGACGGGTCGCTACTGCTCTGGCTGCTGATCCTCGCCGGGTACGCGGCACTGCTGGCCCACCGCCGGCACCCGGCCCGGCTGCACGCGTACGCGATGGTGGTCGTCAGCACGGTGACCATGTTCTTCTTCGCGTTGTCCTACTTCGCCGCGAGCCCGTTCCGGGAGGTCGGTCCGGTACCCGCCGACGGCCCGGGACCGAACCCGCTGCTGCAGCAGCACCCGGCGATGGGGGTGCACCCTCCCCTGCTCTACGCCGGCTACATCGGCCTGGTCGTGCCGTTCGCCTTCGCGATCGCCGCACCGCTGGCCGGCCCGGAAGGGCGGGGCTGGCTGCGGGCCGCCCGACCCTGGGCCCTCGCGGCCTGGGCGGCGCTGACCGCCGGCATCGGGCTCGGGGCCTGGTGGTCGTACGCGGTGCTGGGCTGGGGCGGCTACTGGGCGTGGGACCCGGTGGAGAACGCCTCCCTGCTGCCCTGGCTGACCGCCACCGCCTTCCTGCACAGCACCCTCGGCCGCGCCGCCGGCCGGGCCGGTTGGAACCTGACCCTGGCCTGCGCCAGCTTCGTGCTGGTGCTGCTCGGCACGTTCCTCACCCGGTCCGGCGCGGTCGCCAGTGTGCACGCCTTCACCGACTCACCGCTGGGGCCCATGCTGCTCGGCTTCGTCCTGCTGACGGTCGTCGTGTCGACCGTCCTGACCGGATGGCGCACCCCCGAACCGGCCCGCCACAGCACACCGCTGTTGTCCCGGACCACCGTCGTGCTGGTCAACGGCGTGCTCCTGGTGACGATCGCGGCGGTGGTGCTGATCGGCACGATCTTCCCGCTGCTCTCCGAGCCGCTCGGCGGGGTGCGCACCTCGGTCGGGCCCGGCTACTACCAGCGGACCGCGGTACCGCTGGCGATCGCGGTGCTGCTGGTGATGGGCGTGACGCCGGCCCTGCGGGCACGCGACCGGACGCAGGCGCTGCGGCGACTCGCCGTACCCGGCGGCGTGGCGCTCGCCACCGTCGCGGTGGTGGGACTGCTCAGCCGGCCCGGCCCGGCAGCGCTCACCGCGTTCGGCGCGGCGGCGTTCGTGCTCACCGGCCTGACCGCAGAGCTGGGCGGCCGGCTGCGACGGTCCGGCCAGGACCGGAGACCGGGCAGGCTCGCCGGGCTCGCCGGGCTCGTCGGGCACGCCGGAATCGCCGTGGTCGCGGTGGGCGTCGCCGGATCCTCGGCATACGGGCAGGACGCCGAACGGACCCTCCGCACCGGAGAGTCCCTGCGGGTGGCCGACGTGACCGTACGCCTGGTCGGGGTGGACCGGGCCGCCGGCAGCGGTGGCATGGCGGTGCACGCGGGACTCCGGCTCACCGAGGCGGGCGGAGCGGAGCGGGATGTCACGCCGGCCCTGCGCTACCACCCCGCCCGGGACACCGCGGTAACCGTGCCGACGATCGACACCGGGCTGCTGCGGGACACGTACGTGACGCTGATCGCGGTCGCCCCGGACAGCGGCAGCGCGACCGTACGGGTCGCGGTGAACCCGCTCGTCGGGCTGCTCTGGGCCGGCGGCGCGCTGACCGCCACCGGGGGACTCCTGGCGGCGATCGGCACCGCCCGCTCTCGGCGCCGGCTGCACCGGGACGTCGCCCTGCCGACTCCCGACCGGTCGCTGCCGGGGCCTCGAAATGATCAGCCGCGGCACCCATCGGCGACGGTGCCCGCTGCGCACCGGCCCCGCGCTGGTGCTGGCCGTGACCGTCGCCGTCGGCGCGTTGGTCGCCCTCGGCCTCCGGTCGCCGGCCACGCCGGGGCCGTCGGCACCGCCGCTGTGACGCCCACGTCGGCCCCTGCGCTCTCCGGCGCCACCCTGGACGGTGGCCGGTTCGACCTGGCCGACGCCCGCGGCCACGTGCTGTTGGTCAACGTCTTCGCCTCCTGGTGCGGCCCGTGCCGGGATGAGCTGCCGCTGCTGGTCGACACGGATCGACGGTGGTCGCCGCAGGGGCTACGGCTGGTCGCGCTGAACGTCCGCGACGGCACCGAGGCGGTCCGAGCGCTGCTCGAGGAGACCGGCGCGGGCGGACTGACCGTGCTGCCGGACCCGGAGGGCACCCGGGCTGTCGACTGGGGCGTACGGGCGGTGCCGGAGACCTTCGTGGTGGACCGCGACGGCCGCATCGTCGACCGGCAGCAGGGCGTGGTCACCCGGCAGTGGCTGGAGCAGCGGGTGGCGCCGCTGCTGGCCGGATGAGGTGGCCCGCCGCCCTGGCGGCACTGGTCCTCACCGCCCTGACAGCCGCGGCCGGCGCGGGGCTGGTCCGGTCGGCCGGCGACAGCGGCGGGGAGGATCCGGTCCGCGCGGTGGCCGCCGGGCTGCGCTGCCCGGCCTGTCAGGGCGAGTCAGTGGCGGACTCCCGGTCACCGATCGCGGCGGCGATGCGGCAGGTGGTGGCGGACCAGTTGACACAAGGGCGGGACCCCGACGAGATCCGGCAGTGGTTCGTGCAGCGCTACGGCGCGGAGGTGCTGACCGATCCACCGGCCGGCGGCGCGGAACTGCTGCTCTGGGCCGTACCCGCGTTGACCCTGCTGGCCGGCGGCTACGCGGCCCTGCGCACGCTGCGCCCGCCGGCGACGTCGACTGCTCCCACCACGCAGGTGCGGCCCGCGCCGATCGGCCGGGCCGCCCGCCGGGCGTGGCGGGCCGGGTCGGTCGGTCTGGTGGCCCTCGTCGCGTCGGTGGCGGTCGCCGCCGGCGCTCTCGACCGGCCTTCGCCGCAGCCGCCACCGGCCGACCCGGTCGCGGTCGCCGTGCAACTGGGCCGCGACCTGGAGACCCAGAACCGGTACGACGCGGCGGCGCAGATGTACCGGGAGGCGCTACGGGACCGGCCCGACGACGCGATCCGACTGCGGCTCGCCTTCGCGCTGCTCCGAGCCGGCGACACGACGGGCGCGGAGCAGACCGCGCGGGAGGTGCTGGCCCGCTCTCCGGACTCCCCGGACGGGCTGCTCGTGCTGGGGCTGGCGCAGCGCGGCAGCCGTTCTGCCGAGGCGGCACGCACCCTGCGACGCTTCCTGGCCGTCGATCCGGACCATCCGGCCGCCGGGGAGATCAGCCGTCTGCTGGTCACCGCCCCGTGACCCGGACGGAGCGCGCGCCTCGTCGTGCCGACAGGACGTGAGGGACTATCGGACGCTGACCGTGATCTTGTCGAAGTCGGGTGCCGCCAAGCTCGGGTCGACATATTCAGAGTGTTGTGCTCGGGCCGGAGGGCAATTGTCACGACCATCGTGCCGACGCTGCTCCACCCGCCCGTGCGCGGAAAGGTCAGGGTGATCGGAGGCCGACCGTCCTGGTCCGGGCAGTTCGAGAGGCTGGAAACGCTGGACGACCGACCAGAGGCCGTCGCCCGGCACTACTCCACCGAGAGAGCCTGGCTCAACCGCGAACAGGCATGAGCACAACTGAAAGGAATAGCACCATGAATAAGCTCGCACTCGTCACCGGCGCCACCTCCGGCATCGGCAAGGCCTTCGCCGAACGCCTAGCCGCCGACGGCTACGACCTGGTGATCGCGGGCCGGCGAAAGGACCGCCTGGACGAGTTCGCCGCCTCGCATCCCGAGACCAAGGTTCAGACAGTGGCTGCAGACCTCGCCACCGATTCCGGGGTGGACGCGATCGCCGAGGTGTGCGCCTCGCAGCCACTGACCATGCTGGTGAACAACGCCGGTGTGTCGCACTACATGCCGCTTGCGGAGCTTCCCGCCGACAAGGCCAGGGAACTCGTGCACGTCAAGGTCGTCGCCCCAACGATGCTCACCCGCGCCGCCGTCGCGGGCATGCAGCAGCGAGGCGAAGGCACCATCATCAACGTGGCCGGCATGATCGCCTTCAGCGGTCCAGCACCAAGCTCGGTGATGCCCCGCCGTGCCGTCTACGCCGGCACCCTGGCCCACCTCGTCGCGATGTCCCAGACGCTGAGCGCCGAGCTCGAGGGCACGGGCGTCACCGTTCAGGTCGTGTGCCCCGGCGTGGTGGCCACGGAGTTCCACGAGCGCCAGGGCCTCGACATGAGCGTCGTCCCCCGCATGAGCGCCGACGACGTGGTCACGGCCAGCCTGCGCGGCCTGGAACTGGGCGAGGTCGTCGTCGCCCCGGGCGTCGAGGACGCCGGACTCCTGGACGCGGTCTTCCAGGCCGACCTCGCCGCATTCGCAGGACAGAGCCCCGAACTCGCCACCCGCTACCGAGCCGGCTGAACCGAAGACCGCTGCCGGCCCTGCGCCAGCACGCTGGGCCGACAGCGGTTACAGGTCTCACCCAACGACCGATAGGCCGAAGCGGCCAGTATCCAGGGTTTAGGCAAGGTAGGGATATGGGCGTTTGAGGGCGGACGCTCCTGATCGTGGTGGTATAGAGGCGGGCGCGCCTTTCGATGATCATCCAGGTGTCGGAGCTAAGAAGATCAAAGAGGACCGCGCCCGTTGGAATCATCATCGCTGATCGACTTGTTGGCCATGCACGCGGATCGCACGGACGTGCCGTTGCGGGCGCAGCGTCGGCCGAGTCTGGTCGAGGCATTGACGCTCGTGCCGGAACGGCGAGACCCGCGGGGTGTGATCCACGCTCTGGCCGGGGTGCCGGCGGTGGCCGTCGCGGCGGGCACCGTCAACGCAACCGCGCAGTCACAGCCGATACTGCCGCGTCCGCCGCGCTACCGCGAAACGCTGGTCGACCCCGTTCCGGGATCACTTGCGCCGCCGCCTGGCCGACAACCCCAGCGTGGCGGTGACCCGGATTCGTCCTGCTCCGGCAACGAATCCTGCTCGCGTAGGTCACTCACCGCGTCCACCGTTTCTGCGCCAGAGCCGAAAATCGGACACTCCCGCCGGGTTACCTGATGGGGTTGGCGGGGCGCGCGTCGGCCAGGATGGTCGACGGTGGCGGCTCGTGTAGCCGTCGCCGTAGCTCGGCGGCGCGGCGGGAATCGGCCGTCATGACGGCGGCGCAGGCGGCCGTCAGGATGGCGAGTGCCCATAGCGGCGGCAGTGGGCTGGTCACCGGCGCGAGGATCGCCACGAGCAGAATTCCGGTGGCCCGGACCCAGCGGATCTCGCGCTGGGTGCGCCACCAGAATGCCTGGTTGGCGAGGAGGTAGACGATCACTCCGGCGAAGAGAGTGGTGTGCCCCAGCGGGGTGCGCGCCGGTCCTGACGGGTCGCTGACCACGTCGAGGGTCTTTCGCAGGCCGAAGGCGAGCAGTATCAGCCCGACGATCATGGGCAGGTGCAGGTAGGTGTAGGCGTCGCGGGCCAGCGCGGCCCGCTGGTTGCCGGTCCGGTCTTGCATGACGCGCTCTCCGACGATCGCGTCCGTGTCGAAGTACGCCCACCAGAGTGTGGCCAGTAGGACCATGCTGGTGGCAATGGCGACGATGACCGACCAGGAGATCGGGCGGCCGCCGACGGCCACCCCCGCCGAGATGATCGACTCGCCCAGTGCGATGAGGATGATCAGGGCGTACCGGTCGGTCCAATGCTTGGCCGAACTCACCCGCCAGAACCGCCGGACGACGAGGTAGCCCCCGGCGAGGTCTGCGACGATGGCCGCCAGCCAGAGGCTCGCCACGAGCTGGCTCAGCCCATCGGGGGCATGCGGCCGCGAGGATGCCAGCGCGGCGAACAACAGCAGGCCGAGCGCCGCCACGGTCGCAACGCTCGCCCGCAGCAGTTGGGCGTGTGGTACCCGGTCCGGGCGGACGACCAGCCGGAGCGCGGTCAGGTGCAGCACGCGCAGCACGATGTAGCAGAGCACGACGATCATCGGGCCGGGCAGGCCGTCGGGTACGACGTCGAACGCCTGTGGGATGGCGATACCGATCGTCAGGGTCAGCGCGACGACCAGCAGGACGCTCAACCGGGCGGGGATGGACGGGCTGCGTAGGACGTTCCCCACCTGGGTGTGGAGGGACCAGGCGACCCAGAGCAGGGTGAGCACCGCCAGGGCCTGGGCGACCCCGAGCCCGCTGGGGTGTCGGGTCATCAAGACGGTGACCTGGATGAACGTATAGACGACCACCAGATCGAGGAAGAGTTCTCTTGGTGTGACTCCGGTGGTGGTGGCCCGGACCGCCGCCTTCGCCGTCTGCCTGTGCAGCAGGTGATGCCGCCGGCGGAAGACGGTGAGGTCGGCCAGGACCATGCTGGTGAGGACGGCGGCGAGCAGGCCCACCGCGCCTACCGGCGGTAGGCGGACCGCGACCGGATCCAAGGCGGTCACCAGGGCGATCCCCAGCAACGGGCTACGACCCAGCAGGCGGATGGTGCGGTGCTCGAGGGCCACCAGACCGATTAGGTAGACGAGGACACCTGCGTAGAGGACGTGCGTGCTCAGTAGGCCCCACCGGTACGCGGTGGCGGGCTCGACGGAACTCAACGCGCGTTTGAGCCCCAGCGCGATGAGGACGAGACCGACGATCATGACAACGTGCAGGACGCTGTACGCGTCCCGGCCGAGTCGTGACCTGGTGGCTGTCGGCTGGTGCTCCAGCGCCTGCTCGGCGGCGAATCCGGCGATGTCGAAGTAGCGCCACCAGAGCACTGCCACGACGACGAGGCTCAGGGCCGAGCCTCCGATGACCGACCAGGTGATCGGTGGGTTGCCGATGAGGCCACGGGCAGTGCCGATCGAGATGATCGTCTCGCCAAGCGCGATGAGCATGACCAGCCGGTGCCGCTCGGCCCAGTGCGGCACGGCCACGATCCGCCAGGTGCCCGCGCCGAGCGCGCGCACGCCGATGAAGTCGACGACGGTGGCGGCGAAGAACAGGGCCAGTCGGACGGACCCACCGTCGACGTCCGGGGGCAGGTGGCGAGGGAGCAGCGCACCACACAGCAGCAGGACCGCGCCGCCGGAAAACGGCAACCATGCGCGTAGAAGGGGTCCTCGGCTCCCGCCCGAAATGGTGTGCGTCAATATCAGTAGCGCGCCGAACTGGGCCAGCAGGAAGGCGGCGACGAAGATCAACGGCCCGAACAAGCCACCTGGCCGATCGGTGAAGATCACCGGTGCGGCGATCCCGATCAACAGGATGGTCGCGGCCACCCCGAAGATGAGCGGCCGCATGAATCCCCGGTCCAACCTGACGACGTTGCCGAGCAAGGTGTACGAGCTCCAGCACCGCCAGAGCAACAGGACCACCAGCACGCCCTGGAACAGGCCCTCGATTCGGAAGTTTTCCGCCATGAGGTCCGTCACGCTCAGGAACGCGTACACGAACACCAGGTCGAGGAACAGCTCCAACCGGGTCACCCCGACGCCCCCGGTGGATAGCTGAATGCCTCCGAAGAATCGCGCGCCCGCATGCAGCGCCGACCGGCTCCTGGTCACTTCTCCCACTGTGCCATCCGGTCCGAGCCGGAGGACGGGTTTCGTCCGCCGGCTGCAGCGTGGCCCGGATCGCGTCCGTCATGTACCTGCACAGACGTGCCAACGCTCGCCCCGCAGCGAGCAACATCAGATCCGACTCGGACGGGAACTCCTGCCCTCGTAGGTCAGGTCCAGCTTTCCCACGGCCGGGTGGTGCGGCTGATTCTTCGATCGCCTCGCCACGCCTGCCGAGGTCGAGCTGCTCCTGGCCGGGCTGCCCCGGCCAGTCCAGGACCTCGTACCGATGCTGCGCAAGCAGGCCGAGGCGTCCTTCGCGGCACTCGGCGCCGCCTGACCGACCATCCCCCACCGAGCGCAGGCCCGCCCGTCGACGGTGAACGAGGAGCAATGACCGACGACATCGGTTCGTGGTCCGACGACGCACAGCAGGTGGAGGCTGGTGATCTGGTCACCGCCCTGGCCTACGGCACGCCGGCCGGCGGGGCAGTGGCCATCGCCGTCGAACCCGACCGACCTCGTCGATCGGCCCGCCGGGCGGACCGGCGACACCGCATCCCCGGCCCCGCAAGATACGGCAGATGCCCCGCGTGCCCACGTAGCCATGGCATGCCAGACCCGGGAGCGCGTCGGACAGTCTCCCTCAACCTCCCTCCCCCGGATTCTCGGCAGCGTTCCGGCTGGACGAGCCCTGGTCGCCTCCGGATTCGGCTTGGGAACACCCGGGTTCGCCGGAACTCGCGCAGCTCTCCGGTTTGTTGAAGATGAGTACGTCCTCGTGTGCGATCAGGTGCAGTGGGGTGCCGGCGGTGCGGGCCTTGCGGACGGCCTGGAGTTGGAAGAACGACGGGCGGGCGACGAGGTGCCCGTCGCGGACCGCTGCGAGCAGTGCCACGCACCGGTCGACCGGGGTCAGGCCGGCGCGGAGGCCGGCGCCGATGACCGCCGACGGTAGGTCGACCAGTTGGCCGTTCTTGCGCCAGGGACGGGCGGTGACCACGACGACGCCGCCGGGGCGCAGCAGGTTGTGGCAGCCGGACAGGATCTGAGCGAAGCCGTCGGCGAGGCCCGTGAGGTCGCAGTAGGCCAAGTTGCCCTTGTCGGTGCCGTCGTTGTAGGCGTTGTCGTACTTCGCGACCCCGTCCGCGCCGGGCCGGACGAGGCCATGGACGGTCGGCCCGTACGGCGGTGAGGTCACGACGAGGGCGACCTGGCCGGCGAGGGCGGCGGGTACGAGGGACAGGATGCGGGTGGCGTCGCCGCGCATGACCGCGGCCCGGCCGGTGGCTCCCTGCTGGTGGGCGTGGGTGATGTTGGCATCGGCGATGTCGGACCAGCGGGGCTCGTACTCGACTCCGAGGGCGTCGCGGCCGGCGTGGACGGCTTCGACGAGGGTGGTGCCGATGCCGCACATCGGGTCCAGGATCAGGTCGCCGGGTTGGGTGTAGGCGTGCACTGCGTGCGCGGCGATCGCGGGCAGCATCCGGGCGGGATGCTTGACTGAGTCGGGCACGTACCGGCCGCGGCGCTGTACCGGCCCGGTGCGCTGGGCGGTCGCCCACACCGACAGCCCTTCGGGGCCGGAGAGGCTCTGCTGCGGTCCCTGATTCTCCTGGTGGCGGAGTTCGTGGGCACGGTCCGGTGCGTCGTAGGCGCGGTGCCGGCCGCCGGTGGTCTCCGGCTGGACGGGTTCGTTCGGTTCGGGGGTGGTGACGGCGTCAGCCACGGCGGTCACCTCCCTGCCGGCGGCGCCGCTGCGGAGTCGTGTCGGGTGGCGCGGTGAACACCAGGAGGTCGGCATGTATGCGGTGGTGCGTGAGCGTCCACTGCTGCCCGGTGGCTTGCCCGGCGAGGGCGAGGAGTTCTTCGTCGGTGACGTGGTAGACGAAGGTGTCGTTGTTGGTGTCGGCGGTGACCGCGACGATGTGCTGCAGGTAGCCCAGTCCGAGGTTCGCCGCCGCGGTGGCAAGTGGGCTGAAGTCCTGCGGGGTGGTGATGGTTCCGGTGGGGACTGCGACGATGAGCACGAGGCAGCCGCCGGGGCGCAGCAGCCGGGCGCAGGCGGTCAACAGGCACGCCAGGCGCACGCGGTTGGTGGCCTCGTTGGTGTGCAGGGGCCAGGAGGCGACGACGAGGCCGGTCGCCTCCTGGCTGTCGGTGGGGGTGTCGTCGGTGGGCGGGTCGGTGAGGTCGTCACCGAACCAGGTGCTCATCTCCGGCACGTCGCCGTCGCCGTCGTCATCGTTGTCGGACGGGCCCGGGTCGGGCTGGCGGGTGGCGGGGCCGATGAGGAGGCTGGGCCCGTCGGTGAACCAGCCGGGGTGGTGTCGGCGCCGTCCGGCCGCGCAGGCCGAGGTGAGGGCGTGGTCGTCGGTGCAGTCGAGCACCGCGTCGCCGGGTCGGCTGTAGGCGGCCACGAGGCGGTAGGCCAGGCGAACGCCGATGGTGCCGCCGCGGTCGGCGGCCGTGTGGGCGGTGCGCCACACGGTGATCGGGACCGGCGGGTCGCCGGCCACGAGGTCGGTCACGGTCGGGTCGACGCCGGACGGGTCCGGGACGACGGGGTGGACGCGGTCGTGGTGCTGCGGCGTGTGCTCGTTCATGTGGTGTCGGCTCCGCGCCGCGCCGTGATGCGCTGACACCTTCAAACCGGGGTCTGTCAGCTCTGGCGAACGCCCCCGGATCTGACAGACCTCTGACAAGATCGCCCATGACCACACAGCCCGGGTATGAGCGGTACTGCCGGCGGCCTGCCGAGTGCTGACCGCGGAACGCGCGACGACACCGGCAGGTCAGATGCCTCAGGGAGCTTTGAGCCGGGGCTGTCAGAGACTGAGCGTCACGGACACCACGTGTCACGTTCGCGGTTGGCATCGATGGCGCACGTTGTTTTGACCTGCGGTGTCAGATGCTGGCAGGTCATCGGCGCACCGTTTGACGGGGCATCTGGCTGCCGCCGCTGTCGTCCGGCGCGGTCGCTGTCAGACGAGGCGTGTCATGTCACTGTCCCGCGCTGTCAGATGTCACGAGTGTGCGGCGGTGTCACTGTCAGGGCTCGCTGGGTCTGTTGATCGCTCCGCTGTCAGACAGACGGAGTCTGACAACGGCCGCTGTCAGGGCCGATCGGCGTCGTCGGCGAGCTGTCAGTCCGCAACCTGGGTTGACGGACGAACAGGCTCAGGTGGCGTGCGGCCGAGCAATTCTCTTTTTGTCAATGCACAGGTCAGGCCTGGCTTGTCAGAAGACGGGCATGACAGAGGGAGCGAGCTGGGGTGGTTGTCAGGCGTGCCTGGCGCCGACGATTGGAGTTGGCCGTCCCCGGTGCCTCCGGGACGGGAGCTGCTCTGTCAGAGGTCTGTGAGGTCGCTGTGGCGCAATCGATGTCACCGCATCGCGGGTGACACGACCGACGTGTCATGGACGGTCTTCTTTGACATGGAGTTGTTGACATGGCTGTGTCCCACCCGGATTGGCCCGACTCGCCGTTGGACGCCGTCGATGCCGCGTTCGCGGCGCTGACATGCGAACCGGACCCGATGACACTCGATCTTGACCCGTTGCGTGCGGGTAACGACCTTCCCGCCGGTGTGATGACGCTGCCGGCGCTGCGCGACTGGCTCCTGGCGCATCCGCGTGCCTACACCGAGCGTGACGCCGTGTGGCGGGATCTCATCCTCCGCGCCCGGCTTGAGGGGCCGACGTGGGTGGTCGCGGCGGTGGCCATGGCGATGCCGGCCCTGCGCCGCCACGCCGGCCGCCTGCACGTCGGGTGGGCCGGTGACGCCAGCGACATCGACGCGGAGATCCTGACGGGGTTCCTGGCCGCGCTGCGGGACCTGTCCCAGCCAGCCCCGTACGCGTCGCTGTGCATGGCCGCCTGGCGCGCCGGGTACGAGCTGCGCCAGCACGCCGGCGAGGCGGTGCCGGTCGACGATGTCGAGCATCTCGCCGGACCCCGAACTCCCACCGTCCCCTACGGCCACCCGGACCTGCTGGTGCAGCGAGCGGTCGGTTTGGGCATCCTCGACGTCAGCGACGAGCAGCCCTACATCGACCTGCGGCTGGGCCAGCGGGCGATCGAGCCGATCGCAGCCGGGATGGGCATCAGCGTCGACGCGCTGCGCATGCGCGCCAACCGGATCGACGTGCGCCTCGCCCGCGCCCTGGCCAGCGGGCTGCTTACCGGTGTCGCGTCTCCGCGGGCTGCCGCGCATCTCTCAGCCGATGCCAGGCACCGTGCGAGCACCCGCGCCGGGCGGGCCACCGCCGGCACCGGCCGGGTTGGCACCAGGGTATCCACGGCCGCCTGAGACTGGCGTTGCGCACTGTGGGCCCGACCGTGTTGGTCGGGCCCACCGCCGTTCACGCTCTCGATATGGGCGGAAGCGGTGCCCGGCAGCAACGAGGAACCCTTCCGGTGACCTAACCGCCCCCTCTGCCTGGCCGTGCGCGTAGAGCTGGCAGGGGGGCGGCGTCCGTCTTGATGCGTCGTAATCGGTCAGGGTTGCGGACGTCTGACAGCGGCTTCTCACTGCTATGACATGTCCGGAGCTGTCAGATCCCGCGGGTCGGGGTCGCCGGGGGACGATGGGCCGACACAGCCGGTGAGCTGCGCTGTCAGGGACGCCGCGGCCGTGTCAGAGCCGTGTTGGACGGCGGGGTGTTCGCTAGAGCTGGCAGGGGCCGGTTTGAGGGTGCGGAAGGTTCCCGCTGGCGGCTTGTGACGGCCGGAGGCAGGGGCTTCTTCCGCCCGCCGCCGGGCCTGACGAGGTTGGGCCGACGCGAGCCGGGCGCCTCGGGTGCCGCGCTGAGTTGATGCGCTGACACCTCATCGATACCCGCCACACCCGAATGGGAGGACGTGCTCCTCCCGAGGAGCAGCCGGGTCTCGACGACGCCCTGCCTCCCGCGCCCGGCGGCGGCCCCGCTGACCGCCGTTTCGACGCCCCGCCCGCTGCCCGGGTGGGGCCGGAGGTGAACATCGCATGTCCCGCACCCACACCGCACTTCGTCGTGCCCTAACCCTCTCCCGAACCGCCCGCCGCTTCGGCAGCGTCGCCGCTCTGTCGGCACCGGTCGCCGTGCTTCTGTCGGTGCCCACCGCGGCCTACGCCGCCCCCCGTCGAGCCGGTGTACCTGGCGGCGAACTCGCTGCCGGTCGTGATCGGCAACTTGCAGACCTGGCTGATGGGCATCCTCGCCGCCCTGGCCACCCTGTTCCTCGTCCTGGCCGGGGTGTACTGGGCGACCGCGGGGGGTGACCCGGCGCAGGTCGACAGGGCCAAGGGGGCGCTGAAAAACGCCCTGGTCGGCTACGGCCTGGCGGTCCTCGCGCCGGTCCTGCTGCAGGTCGTCCGGGGAATCGTCGGAGGCTGATGCCGTTATGGGTTGGCTGCTCGACCAGATCCTGGACTGGCTGGCCGCGGCGATCCTCGCGACCCTGGACGCGTTGATCGGGGTGATCAGCAGCGCGCTGTTGATCACCCCGAACGTCACCGCCTTGCCGCAGGTGCAGGCCCTGACCGGCCGTTCGGTGCTCGTCGTGGACACCGTCTTCGTCCTGGCCTTCCTGGCTGCCGGCGCGCTCACCATGACCGCCGGCGGCAGCGAAGGCTCCCGCTACACCGTCAAGGACCTCCTGCCGAGGTTGATCGTGGGGTTCGTCGCCGCCCACTTCTCGCAGCTGTGGTGCGGCATGCTCATCGACCTCGCCAACGCCCTCACCGCCGCGCTGACCACCCCGAGCGGCGACAGCGACGGAGCCCTGCGGGCGATCAGGACGCACATCACGGCCGGGCAGGACAAGACGGCGGCGCTGCTGTTCGTCGTCTGCGTCGCGATCATCGCCGTCCTGCTCGCTGGCACGGCGTTCAGCGTGATCGTCCGCTTCGCCGTCGTGCTCGTCCTGACCGCCGCCGCGCCGCTGGCTCTGGCGTGTCACGCGCTGCCGCAGACCGACGCGGTGGCCCGCCTGTGGTGGAAGTCCTACGCCGGTGTCCTCGCTGTTCCCGTGGTGCAGGGCTTCACCCTGTACGCCGGACAGTGGATGCTCACCGATCCTGACCACCTGCTGCCCGTGCTCGGGCTACCGGTGGATCCGGGTGGGCTGATCAACCTGTTCGTCGTCATGGTGATGCTGTGGACCACCCTGCGGGTGCCCACCCTGATACGCCGCTACGTCTCCACCGGCGACAGCGGCCGCGGGGCGAACATGCTCGGCGCGGCCGTGCGGGTGATCGTCGTTCAGCAGGTCACCCGGTCGGTTCCCGGCCTCGGCCGGGCGGTGCGGGCGGTGGGCCGATGAACAGCGACCACACCGACGCAGGCCGGGCGCGGATGCCCGCCGACGTCGACGCCCCTGACAAGGTCCTCTACGGGCTGACGTTGCGGCAGTTGGCGATCCTCGCCGTCGCCGCGCTGGTCTTCTACGGCGCCTGGCGGGCAGTGCATCAGGTGGTGCCCGCACCGGTGCTCGTCGCGGCCGCCGTCGTGATTGGTGGGCTGGTGTTCGGCGTCGCCGTCGGGCGGCGTGACGGCCTGTCCCTGGACGTGTGGCTGCTCGCCGCCATCCGACACGTACGCGCGTCACGGGCGTTGTCGACGACTGACACGATTTCGAAGACTCCGGACTGGGTGCAGGCGCCCAGGGACAAGGTGATGCTGCCGGCGCCGCTGAAGCTGCCCGCCGACGCGATCGACGACGGCGGGGAGATCCGGCTCGGCGATGCGCGGGCGGCGATGGTTGCCGCTACCAACGTCAACCTTGCCCTGCGCACCGCGGACGAGCAGGCGGCCTTGGTCGACACGTTCGGCCGCTGGCTCAACAGCCTGTCCACGCCGACGCAGATCGTCGTGTCCGCGCAACCGGTGGACCTGCACTCCGCCGCCCGCACTCTCGCGCAGACAGCGGGGGCGCTGCCGCATCCGGCCCTGGGCGGCGCGGCGGCCGAGCACGCCCGGTTCCTCGACGACCTCGCCGAACGGCGGGACCCGTTGCGCCGGCAGGTCCTCATTGTCACCCGTACCAGCGGCGGGGAGCGGGGCGAGCGCGCCGCCCGGCGCCGCGCCGACGACACCGCCCGCGCCCTGTCCGGCCTCGGCGTCACCACCCGCGCATTGGACGGCGCGGCCGTCACCGCCGCGTCGCCGCCGCAGCCGACCCCTACCGGCCGCCCC
>NZ_JAEVHN010000042.1:0-20529 GCF_016803375.1 Micromonospora sp. 4G55 | reverse complement strand
GCGGCGGGACCAGCTTGTCGGCCCGGCGCCCGGCGAGCACCTGGAACCCGACCGCGGCGTCCGCCACCGTCGTGGTGAGCATGCCGTGCTCCGGTGAGGCCGAACCAGTCCTCCGCGCCGAGCTGGGTGGGGATCACGCCCCGGCCCGGCTTCAGGCCGACCAGGCCGCAGCAGGCCGCCGGGATCCGGATCGAGCCGAGCCCGTCGTTGCCGTGCGCGATCGGCACCAGCCCGGCGGCCACCGCGGCGGCGGCGCCGCCGGAGGAGCCGCCGGGGGTGCGGCGGGTGTCCCACGGGTTGCGGGTGATCCCGGACTCGTCGTCGGTGAGGGCCCAGAGGCCCAGCTCCGGCATCCGGGTCAGGCCGAGGATCACCGCGCCGGCGCCGCGCAGCCGCCGGACCACCTCGTGGTCGGCCTCCGCGACGCCGGTACGCACGGCGGCCGAGCCGTTCCAGGTGGGTACGCCGGCGACGGCGGTGTTCTCCTTGACCGCCACCGGCACCCCGGCCAGCGGGAGGTTGGCCAGGTCCTCCTGCTCGTCGACCTTCTCCGCCTCGGTGATCGCCTCCCCGCCGCGTACCGTGCGGAACGCGGCGAGGTCGGCGTCGACCCGGGCGATGTGGTCCAGGTGGTCGGCGACGACCTGGGTGGCCGAGACGTCGCCCCGGCGTACGCCCCGGGCGATCTGCTTGGCGGTCGCTCCGACCCAGGTCGGCATGATGTCCTGCACGGCCACCCTCCCCAGCCAGCTGGTCAGCCCAGCGCCTGCTCCAGATCGGCGAGCAGGTCGTCGACCGTCTCGATGCCGACAGACAGTCGCACGAGATCGCCGGGAACTTCAAGCGGCGAGCCGGCAGCACTTGCGTGTGTCATCCGGCCCGGGTGCTCGATCAGGGACTCCACGCCGCCGAGCGACTCGGCGAGCACGAAGAGCTTGGCCCGGTTGCAGATCTCCACGGCGTGCTCCTCGCCACCGGAGGCGCGGAAGGAGATCATGCCGCCGAACCGGCGCATCTGCTTCGCGGCCACCTCGTGACCGGCGTGCGAGGGCAGGCCCGGGTAGATCACCTCGGCGACCTTGGCGTGCCCGTCCAGGTACGCGGCGATCCGCTCGGCGTTGTCGCAGTGCCGGTCCATGCGTACCCCGAGGGTCTTGATGCCGCGCAGGGTCAGCCAGGCGTCGAAGGGCCCGTTGATCGCGCCCATCGCGTTCTGGTGGTAGCGCAGCTCGTCGCCGAGGCCGGCGTCGGCGGCGATCAGCGCGCCACCCACCACGTCGGAGTGTCCGCCGATGTACTTGGTGGTCGAGTGGACCACCACGTCCGCGCCGTGCGCGATCGGCTGCTGCAGGTACGGGGAGGCGAAGGTGTTGTCGACCGCCAGCAGCGCCCCGGCGTCGTGCGCGACGGCGGCCAGGGTGGCGATGTCGGCGATGCCGAGCAGCGGGTTGGTCGGCGTCTCCACCCAGACGATCTTCGTGGTGGCACGCATGGCGGCCCGCACGGCGTCGGTGTCGGAGACCTTGGCCGGGGTGTAGTCCAGCCCCCAGCGCTCGGCGACCCGGGCGAAGAGCCGGTAGGTGCCGCCGTACGCGTCGTCCGGGATCACCACGTGGTCGCCCGGCTTGCAGACGGTGCGCAGCAGGGTGTCCTCGGCGGCCAGGCCGCTGGCGAAGGCGAGCCCCACCGGGCCGCCCTCCAGGGCGGCGAGGCAGTCCTGGAGCGCGTCCCGGGTCGGGTTGCCGGAGCGGCTGTACTCGTAGCCGTGCCGAGGCGCGCCGACGGCGTCCTGGGCGTAGGTGCTGGTCTGGTAGATCGGTGGGATCACCGCGCCGGTGCGGGCCTCGGGGTCCTGGCCGGCGTGGATGGCGAGCGTCTCGAAGCCGTGACTCATTCCCGAGACGTTAGTCCGCCGGTCCACCGCCGCGGGCGGAACCCGGCCGCGCGTCACGACGGCGGCCTGTCGGACGGGTGCGCCATACTTGCCCGGTGACCTCGCCCGCGATGCTGCCCTCGCGCCTGATCGGCGCGGCCGACCGCATCCCGGCCTCTCTCGCGCTGCTCGACGGGCCCGAGCACGGCCCGGTCACCCTGCCGGTACGGCTCGCCTGGTCGGGGCCGGCCGAGTTCGACGTCAGCGATCCCCGCGAGCGGCTGACGCTCTACTGCCTCCTGCTCGACTGCGGGCAGCGCGACGACATTGTCCGGTACGTCAACGCCGACCTGCTGCGCCGCGACTGGCCCAGGATCCGACGGCTGACCGCCCGTCGGCTGGTCGCGCTCTGGGAGCGCCGGCTGCCCGATCTCTCCACCGCCTGATGGACGCCTTGCACCGCCAGCTCGTCGAAGTCGGCTTCAATGCCGGCGACGACCTTGGTCTGGTGCTGGCCGGCGGCTACGCCATGTGCGCGCACGAGCTGGTGAGCCGGCCGTCGCAGGACATCGATTTCGCCACGGCCACCGCGCTGCCGCTTCCGACGGTGGTCGACCGGCTCGCGGCGGCCTACACGGACGCCGGTTTCTCCGCACGGGTCATCGAGGCCACCCCACGGATGGCCCGACTCGTCATCTCGAACGGCACGGCCGAGTGCGAGGTGGATCTGCTCAAGGAGGCGCTCGAACCGCCGGCCCGGTTGAGCATCGGTCCGGTCCTCGCCTTCCACGACGCCGTCGGACTCAAGATGCGGGCGCTGCATGACCGGGCGGCGCATCGCGACTTCATCGACATCCATGCGGCGAACGCCCACCTGAGCTGGAAGGACCTGGAGGCTTTCGGCGCGCGGCACACGGCGGGGTTCTCCCTGGAGGAGCTGGCCGACCGGCTCGGCGCCATCGACGAACGCGATCCACGCGCCTTCCTGTCCTACGGGCTGAGCCAAGCGGACACCGACGAGCTGCGGAGCTGGGCCGGGCGGTGGGAGGCCGACATCCGACGACGGCTGGCGAACGGTGAGACAGGGCCGCAGGGCCCGCCGGACGACGAGTGGGACAGCTACCTCGACGAGCCCTGATCACCGTGCGAGCGGGAACCGGCCGCCGGTACTAGCCTGGCCCGGTGAGCGGGTGCGTGTTCTGCGGGATCGTGGCGGGCGAGGTACCGGCGTTCCGGGTGGCCGACGAGCCGGACGGCGTCGCCTTCCTGGACACCCGGCCGGTCTTCAAGGGACACGTGCTGGTGGTGCCCCGCACCCACCTGATCAGCCTCTCCGATCTGCTGGCGGACGCGCTGCCCGGTTACTTCCGCCTGGTGCAACGCCTCGCGGTGGCGGTCGAGACCGGGCTCGGGGCCGGTGGGACGTTCGTGGCGATGAACAACAAGGTGTCCCAGTCCGTTCCGCACCTGCACACCCACGTGGTGCCCCGGACGAAGGGCGACGGCCTGCGCGGCTTCTTCTGGCCGCGCACCCGCTACGCCGACGACGCGGAGGCGCAGGGGTACGCCGACCGGGTCGCCGCCGCCCTGTCGCCCGACGCCGCCTGATTCCGCCAGGCCCGGGTAAGGAACCGGGGTCCGGCGGTGTTGCAGGCGGCAGAGGTACGAAAGGAGACCCACCGTGTTCCTTCGCCGTATGAAGGCCGAACTGCCCACCCCCGACCAGACCCTGCCGGGTCGCCCGATCGCGATGCCGATCGGTGACCGGCACGAGGTGCTGCCGTCGACGCTGAAGGGTCCGTTCCCGGAGGGTTCCCGGGTCGCCGTCTTCGGCATGGGCTGTTTCTGGGGCGCCGAGCGGCTGTTCTGGACCCTGCCCGGGGTGATCACCACCTCCGCCGGCTACGCGGGCGGCATCACGCCGAACCCGACGTACGAGGAGGTCTGCTCGGGGATGACCGGGCACGTTGAGGCGGTCCAGGTGGTCTACGACCCCGCGAAGATCAGCTACGAGGACCTGCTCAAGGTTTTCTGGGAGAACCACGACCCGACCCAGGGCATGCGCCAGGGAAACGACGTGGGCAGCCAGTACCGCTCGGCGATCTACACCACCACCGACGAGCAGCTGACCACGGCGCAGTCGTCCCGGGACGCCTTCGCGCCGATCGTGGCGCGGGCCGGCAAGGGTGAGATCACCACCGAGATCAGGCCGCTCGGCACGTACTACTTCGCTGAGGACTACCACCAGCAGTACCTCGCCCCGACGAAGAACCCGAACGGGTACTGCAACCACGGCCCCAACGGGCTGAGCTGCCCGGTCGGCGTGGCCCGCACCGGGAGCTGATCGACCCGATGTCCGGTTCCGGGCCTGCGGTGTTTGTCACACCGCGGGCCCGGTCCGATTCGGGCACCGGCCCGGCCGCCGGCAGGAAAGTCGGCGCTGACCTCGGGCCCGTCCGCAAGCCGCGCGCATTATAGCAACACGTAACGCCATCGACATCAGCTCAACAGGCGGACTGCAACAACCTCTGGCAGCATTCCCTGGCATGTGCGGACTGGCTGGGGAGTTCCGCCGTGACGGCTCGCGGGCCGACGTCGCGGCGGTGGAGCGCATGGCGGCGACGATGAGCGACCGGGGCCCGGACGACAGCGGGGTCTGGTCGCAGGGGCCGGTCGCCCTCGGGCACCGGCGGCTCAAGATCATCGACTTGTCGGCGGCGAGCGGGCAGCCGCTGGTCGACCCCGACTCGGGGCTCAGCGCCGTCTTCAACGGATGCGTCTACAACTACCGCGAGCTGCGCGAGGAGTTGCAGGCCAAGGGGCACCGCTTCTTCTCCTCCGGCGACAGCGAGGTCGTCGTCAAGGCGTACGCCGAGTGGGGGCTCGACTTCGTCGACCACCTGATCGGCATGTTCGCCGTGGCGATCACCGAGCGGGACACCGGCCGGCTGGTGCTGGCCCGGGACCGGCTCGGCATCAAGCCGCTCTACCTGGCCGAGACACCGGGCGTGGTGCGCTTCGCCAGCACGCTGCCGGCGCTGCTGGCCGGCGGCGGCGTGGACACCACCATCGACCCGGTGGCGCTCGCCCACTACCTGAGCTTCCACAGCATCGTGCCGCCGCCGCGGACCATCCTGCGCGGCGTCACCAAGCTGCCCCCGGCCACCGTGCGGGTCTACGAGCCCGACGGCCGCACCCACGAGCGGGTCTACTGGGACCCGTCCTTCACCCGGTCCGCCGAGCGGGCCGACTGGTCCGCGCAGGACTGGCAGGACGCCCTGCTGGAGTCGCTGACCACCGCCGTGCGCCGCCGGATGGTCGCCGACGTGCCGGTCGGCGTGCTGCTCTCCGGCGGGCTGGACTCCAGCCTGGTGGTCGCGCTGCTGGCCGGCGAGGGACAGTCCGGGCTGTCCACCTTCTCCATCGGTTTCGACTCCGTCGGCGGCCGGGAGGGCGACGAGTTCGTCTACTCCGACCTGGTCGCGAAGACCTTCGACACCGACCACCACCAGCTCAAGGTGGCCGCCGGCGACCTGGTGCCGCCGCTGGAGGCGGCCGTCGCGGCGATGAGCGAGCCGATGGTCAGCCACGACTGTGTCGCCTTCTACCTGCTCAGCCAGGAGGTGTCGCGGCACGTCAAGGTGGTCCAGTCCGGGCAGGGCGCCGACGAGATCCTGGGCGGCTACCACTGGTACCCGCCGCTGGCCGGGGTCGACCGGGAGCAGGCGCTGCAGACGTACGCGAAGGCGTTCTTCGACCGGGACGCAGCCGGCCTCGCCCGGGTGCTCAACCCGGACCGGCTGACCGACGGCGACCCGGCGCGGGAGTTCGTGGCGGCGCACCTGGCCCGGCCGGGCGCGCAGACCGCGGTCGACGCCGGCCTGCGGATCGACACCCAGATCATGCTCACCGACGACCCGGTGAAGCGGGTGGACAACATGACCATGGCGCACGGGCTGGAGGCCCGGGTGCCGTTCCTGGACCACGAGTTCGTGGAGCTGGCCGCGAGCTGCCCGCCCGAGCTGAAGCTGGCGCAGGGCGGCAAGGGCGTGCTCAAGGAGATCGGCCGCCGGGTCCTGCCGCACGAGGTGATCGACCGGCCCAAGGGCTACTTCCCGGTGCCGGGCCTCACCCACCTGGAGGGCAAGCTGCTCGACCGGGTACGCGACGCGCTCTCCGCGCCCGCCGCCCGCCGCCGCGACCTGTTCCGCGCCGACTACGTCGACGCGCTGCTCGCCGACCCGAACGCCGAACTGACCCCGTTGAACGGAAACAAGCTGTGGCAGCTGGGACTCCTGGAAATGTGGCTCCAGAGCCACGGGATCGACTGACCATGACCGACACGGTGACGACCACCGACCGGGAACGGATGCCGGGCCGGCACCGGGAGCGGATCGGCCCCGGCGGCGACCCGGTCGCGCCCGGCACACCGGCACCCCGCCCGCGCAGCACCGACGAGGCCGGCGTGGTGCTGGACTGCGGCTGGGGGCGGCTGGTCTTCGGCCAGACCTTCACCGACCAGGCGGCGGTGGCGGACGTGCTGCGCTCCGAGGCGGCCGGCGCCCGGGACATCTGCATCTACCTGCGCGACCCGCACGTGCTGGTGTCCCGGCTCCCGGACGAGCTGTTCATCGACCCGTCGCTGACCTACCGGCTGCCGCTGGGCGAGCGGCGTCCGGCCGCCACCGACGGCGACGGCGAGGTCCCCGGCCTGGTGATCCGGCCGCTGAGCGACGCCGACGACGCGGACGCGGTCAACCGGATCTACGCCCGCAACGGCATGGTCACCGCGCCGGTCGACGTGCTGGTCGACAACGCCCGTACCGACCGCTTCCTGCACCTGGTGGCCGAGGCCGCCACCGGCGAGATCGTCGGCACCATCACCGGTGTGGACCACGTGGCGGTCTTCGCCGACCCGGAGAACGGCGCCAGCCTCTGGTGCCTGACCGTCGACTTCAACACCGCGCCGCCCGGCACCGGCCAGGCGCTGCTGACCGGGCTGGCCGACCGGCTGGACGAGCGCGGACGGGCCTTCGTCGACCTGTCCGTGCTCGCCGAGAACTCCGGCGCGATCCGGCTCTACGAGCGGCTCGGCTTCCACCGCACCGCCACGCTCTGCGTGAAGCGGAAGAACCCGATCAACGAGCGGCTCTTCCTGCCGGCCACCCCGGCCGGGTACGACGACCTCAACCCGTACGCGAAGATCGTCGCCGACGAGGCGATGCGGCGCGGCATCCGGGTGGAGGTCACCGACCCGCGCTGGGGGGAACTGCGGCTGACCAACGGCGGCCGGACCATCCACACCCGCGAGTCGCTGTCCGAGCTGACCTCGGCGGTGGCGATGAGCCGCTGCGACGACAAGCGGGTCACCCGGCGGATCCTCAGCGAGGCGGGGCTCTCCGTGCCGCGCGGCCGGACCGCCACCGGCGGGCCGGACGACCTCGCCTTCCTCGCCGACGTCGGGCCGGTGGTGGTCAAGCCGGCGCGGGGCGAGCAGGGCAACGGCATCACCGTCGGCGTGCGCACCGCCGAGGCGCTGACCGCGGCGGTCGAGCTGGCCCGGCGGTTCTGCCCGGACGTGCTGATCGAGGAGCTGCGCGACGGCGAGGACCTGCGGGTGATCGTGATCGACCACGAGGTGGTGGCCGCCGCCGTCCGCCGGCCGGCGCAGGTGACCGGCGACGGGGTGCACGACATCGCCACGCTGATCGACCGGCAGAGCCGCCGCCGGGCCGCCGCCACCGGGGGCGAGTCCCGCATCCCGGTCGACGAGATGACCCGCGAGGTGGTCGCGGAGGCCGGGTACCGGATGGACGACGTGCTGCCCGAGGGGGAGGTGCTGGCCGTCCGCCGGACCGCCAACCTGCACACCGGCGGCACCATCCACGACGTGACCGCCGAGCTGCACCCGACGATCGCCGAGGCCTGCGTGGCGGCGAGCCGGGCGCTGGACATCCCGGTGACCGGGCTGGACCTGCTGGTGCCGGCGCCGGACCGGCCGGAGCACGTCTTCATCGAGGCCAACGAGCGGCCCGGGCTGGCCAACCACGAGCCGCAGCCGACCGCCGAGCGCTTCGTCGACCTGCTCTTCCCCGGTACCCGCGCGCCGCAGCGGCTCTGGACCCCGGCCGGCCCGGGAGCCGCCGCGTGAGCCCGAAGCCGCTGGAGATCGACCTGGACTACCTGCGCCAGGTGCTGCTGGAGCTGTTGGAGATCCCCAGCCCGTCGGGGCGTACCGACCACGTGCAGCAGTACGTCGGCGAGCGGCTCTCCGCGCTGGGCGTCTCCTCCACGCTGACCCGGCGCGGGGCGCTGAGCGCCTGCCTGCCCGGCCCCCGCCAGACCGGCGCCGACCGGGCGATCGTGGTGCACACCGACACCATCGGCGGCATGGTGAAGCGCCTCAAGGAGAACGGCCGGCTGGAGCTGAAGACCATCGGCACGCACAGTGCCCGGTTCGCCGAGGGCGCGCACGTCCGGGTCTTCACCGACGACCTGGACCGGGTGATCACCGGTCAGGTGCTGCCGCTGAAGGCCAGCGGGCACCGCTACAACGAGGACGTCGACGTGCAGGGCGTGGGCTGGGAGCACGTCGAGGTCCGGCTCGACGAGCCGGTCGACGACATCGCCGGCCTGCGCACGCTCGGCATCGACGCGGGCGACTTCGTGGCGTTCCTGCCCAACCCGACGATCACCCCGAGCGGGTACGTCAAGTCGCGGCACCTGGACGACAAGGCCGGCGTGGCCGCGGTGCTCACCGCGTTCAAGGCGATGGTCGACGCCGGGATCACCCCGGCGGTCACCGCGCACCTGCTGGTCACCGTCACCGAGGAGATCGGCCACGGCGCCAGCCACGGCCTCGACCCGGACGTCGCCGAGATCGTCTCGGTGGACGCGGCGGTGGTCGCCCCCGGCCAGCAGTCCCGGGAGGACGCGGCCACCCTGGCGATGGGCGACGGGGTGGGCCCGTTCGACTACCACCTGACCCGCAACCTCGCCTCGATCGCCCGCGAGCACGGCGTCGACCTGGTCCGGGACGTCTTCGACTACTACCGCTCCGACGTGGCGGCGGCGGTCGAGGCCGGCGCGCACGCCCGGGTGGCCCTGCTCGGCTTCGGCGTGGACGCCACCCACGGCCACGAGCGCACCCACCTGGACGGGCTGCGCCACCTCACCCAGCTGCTCTGCCTCTACCTGCAGAGCGACCTGGTCTTCCCGGAGTGGGACGCCGAGCCCGAGGGCGACCTGGCCGACTTCCCGTCGCTGGCGGTGCAGCCGGCCAGCGAGGAGGGGCCTCGGGAGGGCCCGATCGGCATCGCCGACGCCTCCTGATCCCGCCCGACGTATTTCCGTCCGGGCTGTGATCGAAATCCGTTGCCGGTGCCCCGCGGGACTGGATAGCGTGGCCGTACACGGGAAAGGAGGTGGTCCAGACTTGTATAGCAATCGGACTCGTGAGGTGGCTGTCCGCTAGCCGCTGTCCTCGACAGTGACACCCCGTCCGCCGCGAGGCGGGCATCTGCACCATCGTCGAGACCGTGTGGCAGCGGTGCGGCGAAACCACGACAGCCACCCGACCCCCGGGGTGCCGGCCCAGTCCAGCCGGCCCGTGCGCGAGCGCGGAAGCCCCGGGGGTCGCTTCATGTCCGGCCCGGCCGGACCGGTCAGCTCAGCGGGGAGGCCGCCTTGTCCATGCGCGAGCTGGTGGTGCTCGGGACGGCCAGCCAGGCCCCCACCCGGCAGCGCAACCACAACGGGTACGTGCTGCGCTGGGACGACGAGGTGATCCTCTTCGACCCGGGCGAGGGCACCCAGCGGCAGCTGCTGCACACCGGGGTCACCGCCACCGACCTGACCCGGATCTGCGTCACCCACTTCCACGGCGACCACTGCCTCGGCCTGCCCGGCATCATCCAGCGGCTCTCCCTGGACCGGGTGCCGCACCGGGTGGCGGTGCACTTCCCGGCCGGCGGCGCCGAGTACTTCGCCCGGCTGCGGCACGCCACCTCCTTCCACGAGACCGCCGAGCTGGTCGTCGAGCCGATCGAGGCGGACGGGCAGCGGATCACCGTGCGCGGGGGCACGCTGGAGGCCCGCCGGCTGCGGCACTCCATCGAGACGTACGGCTACCGGCTGGTGGAGCCGGACGGCTGCCGGATGCTGCCGGAGCGGCTGTCCGCGTACGGGATCGCCGGGCCGGCGGTCGGGGAGCTGCTCCGCGTCGGCCACCTCGACGTGGACGGGCGTCGCGTCACCCGGGACGAGGTGAGCGTGACCCGGCCGGGCCAGCGGTTCGCCTTCGTGATGGACACCGCCCTCTGCGACGCGGTGTACGCCCTCGCCGAACACGCCGACCTGCTGGTCATCGAGTCGACCTTCCTGGAGTCGGAGACCGCCCTGGCCGCCGAGGCCGGCCACCTGACCGCGCTCAGGCCGCGCGGGTGGCGACCGAGTCGGGGGTACGCAAGCTGGTGCTCACCCACTTCTCCCAGCGGTACAGCGACCTGCGTCGCTTCGCCGACGAGGCCCGCCGGCACTTCGCCGGGGACCTGGTCATCGCCGAGGACCTGACCACCGTGCCGGTCCCGCCCCGCCGGGTAGCCTCGGCCGGATGACCCTCACGCTGCGTCCCGCCACCGTCGACGACCTGATGGCGGTCGGGGCCCTGCACCGGGCGTCGCGGGTGGCCGCGTACTCCTCGTTCCTGCCGGCGGAGGCGCTGGCCGATCCGTCGGGCGAGGCGATGGGCCGGTACTGGGTCGAGCGGTTCGGCTGGGAGCGTGACGACCACCGGATGACCCTGGCCGAGCGGGACGGCCGGTTGGTCGGCTTCAGCTACCTGGGCCCGGACGACGAGGGCGATCCGGCCACCGGCCTGCTCAACGCCATCCACCTGGACCCCGACGAGCGGGGCCGGGGCACCGGCCGGGAGCTGATGGTCGACGCGCTGGACGCCATGCGGTCGCGCGGCTGGTCCCGGGCGGTGCTCTGGGTGCTGGCGCAGAACCTCGACGCGCGGCGCTTCTACGAGCGGGGCGGCTGGACGCCGGAGGGCACCCGGCGCGACGAGCACTTCGGCCCGATCGTCGTCCCGCAGGTCCGGTACGTCCGACCGCTCTGACCCGCCCCGTTCGCTCTGAGCTGATCGGGGCATGCCCGTCGATCCGGCCGCGTTGCCGGGTTCATGGACACCGATCACACCGAGCGGGCGGAGGACGCCGCGCTCGACGCGTACTCCCGGGTGGTCACCGGCGTGGCGGCCCGGGTGCTGCCCAGCGTGGCCGCCCTGTCGGTGCGGACCGCGCGCGGGGCCGGCGCCGGCTCCGCGATCACCGTGGGCACCGACGGCCTGCTGCTGACCAGCGCCCACGTGGTGCAGGGCGCCCGGGACGGCTCGGCCACGTTCGGCGACGGCACCGAGGCGCGCTTCCGGGTGGTCGGGGCGGATCCGCTCTCCGACCTGGCGGTGCTGCGGGTGGACGAGGCGACCGTGCCGCCGGTGGAGCTGGGCGACGCGGACACCCTGCGGATCGGCCAGCTGGTGGTCGCGGTCGGCAACCCGATGGGGCTGGCCGGCTCGGTCACCGCCGGGGTGGTGTCCGGGCTGGGTCGGTCGCTGCCGGCCCGGGACGGCCGGGTCACCCGACTCATCGAGGACGTCATCCAGACCGACGCCGCGCTCAACCCCGGCAACTCCGGCGGTGCGCTGGCCGACTCGGCCGGCCGGGTGATCGGGGTGAACACCGCCGTAGCCGGCTACGGCCTCGGGCTGGCCGTCCCGATCAACGCCACCACCCGGCAGATCATCGACGACCTCATCGCCGGCGGGCGGGTGCGCCGGGCCTGGCTGGGGGTGGCCGGCGTCCCGGTGCCGCTGCCGCCGGAGATCGCCGAGCGCATCGGCCAGCGCCGTGGCCTGCGGGTGGTCGAGGTGGTGCCGGGCAGCCCGGCCGGACAGGCCGGGATCTACCTCGGTGACGTGATCCTCTCCGCCGGCGGCCGGCCGGTCCGGGACGGCCAGGGCCTGCAACGGCTCATGCTCGGCCCGGCGATCGGCACCCGGCTGCCGGTGACCGTGCTGCGCCGGGGCGCTCTCGTCGACGTGGTCGCGGTGCCGACCGAGCTGAACCGCTGAGCCGTCCCGTCCCGATCGGAGTACGACGACGCGGGGCCTCCCCCGACCGGAGGAGGCCCCGCGGTACGTCGTCGGGTCAGCGCGCGCCGAGGTGGGCGAGCAGGTCCTGCCGGGTGAGCACGCCCTTGGGCTTGCCGTCGACCAGCACCAGCGCCGCGTCGGACTTCTCCAGCAGGCCGACCGCCTCGCTCACCGGCTGCCGCCGCCGATCATCGGCAGCGGCTCGGCCATGTGCCGCTCGATGGTGTCGTGCAGGTGCGCCTGCCCGGTGAAGAGCGCGTCGAGCAGGTCCTTCTCGGCGATCGAGCCGGCCACCTCGCCGGTCACCACCGGCGGCTCGGCCTTGAGCACCGGCAGCTGCGAGACGCCGTACTCGCGCATGTAGTCGATCGCGTCGCGGACCGTCTCGGTGGGGTGCACGTGCACCAGCTCGGGCAGGCCGCCCGGCTTGCTGGCGAGCGCGTCGGCGACGGTCGGCTCGGTGCCCGAGTTGTCGAGGAAGCCGTACCGGGCCATCCAGTTGTCGTTGAAGATCTTCGACAGGTAGCCCTTGCCGCTGTCCGGCAGCAGCACGACGATGACGTCGTCCGGGCCGGCCTTGCGGGCCACCTCCAGGGCGGCCACCACGGCCATCCCGCAGGAGCCGCCGACCAGCATCCCCTCCTCGCGGGCCAGCCGCCGGGTCATCTCGAACGAGGCCTTGTCCGACACCTCGATGATCTCGTCGGCGATGCCCCGGTCGTACGTCTCCGGCCAGAAGTCCTCACCGACGCCCTCGACCAGGTACGGCCGGCCGGTGCCGCCGGAGTAGACCGAACCCTCCGGGTCCGCCCCGACGACCTTGACCCGGCCCTCGGAGGCCTCCTTCAGGTAACGCCCGATGCCGGAGATGGTGCCGCCGGTGCCGACGCCGGCCACGAAGTGGGTCAGCCCGCCCTCGGTCTGCTTCCACAGCTCCGGGCCGGTCGTCTCGTAGTGCGAGCGCGGGTTGGCCGGGTTGCTGTACTGGTTGGGCTTCCAGGCGCCGGGGATCTCCCGGGCCAGCCGGTCGGAGACGTTGTAGTAGGAGCGCGGGTCCTCCGGCGCGACGGCGGTCGGGCAGACCACCACCTCGGCGCCGTACGCGCGCAGCACGTCCTGCTTGTCCTGGCTGACCTTGTCCGGGCAGACGAAGACGCACTTGTAGCCCTTGAGCTGTGCCACCAGGGCCAGCCCGACGCCGGTGTTGCCGCTGGTCGGCTCGACGATGGTGCCGCCCGGCTTGAGGATGCCCGCGGCCTCGGCGTCCTCCACCATCCGCAGCGCGATCCGGTCCTTCACCGAACCGCCCGGGTTGAGGTACTCCACCTTCGCCAGCACGGTGGCCTGGATGCCCTCGGTGACGTTGCGCAGCCGTACCAGCGGGGTGTTGCCGATCAACTCGACGACGTTGTCGTAGTACTGCACCTCGTTGTGCCCTTCGTTGCGGCGCCGCGCGGCGGCCGGGCAGACGTTTCGTTCGTCGCCCAGGGTACGTGCCGTCAGGGGATCATCTGCCCGGGGATGACGGAGCTGCGACGCGCCTCCCACTCCAGGAAGCGCTCGGTCTCCGCCAGCACGCTGCCGGCCAGCCAGGTGACCATGACCGCGTCGTCCACCAGGCCGAAGATGGTCAGGAACAGCTCCGGCACCACGTCCACCGGCGAGAGCACGTACGCCGTCGCCGCCGTCATCATGGCCAGCCGGAGGCCGCCGTCGTACTCGCCCCGGGCGGTCGCCCTGATCATCCGGGGCAGCGCCGCCAGCCGGGCGCCCAGCGAGGGCCCACCCCGGGCGCCCGCCGCCAGTGCCCGGAACAGCGCGGTGAACGCCGCGCTCCGCTTCAACGTCCTGCTCATCTTCGTCCGACCCCTTTCCGCCCGACCAGCGTGACGCGGGAGCGCAAGCCCGCGCGACCTGCTCCTCCGGCGCCCGTCGCCCGACGCCGTCACCGGACAGGTACCCAGAAGCGGCGCTTCCCAGGCACGAACCGGCCAGCGCGAGGAGAGCGGCGTGTCGGGCCGGCGCGATAACGTGGCGGTATGGGGGTGGCTGGTTCCGTCGTACCGGGTCCGCGCTGGCACCGCGCCCGCCAGATCGCCTGGATGGCGGCGATCGGCACGGGCGCCACCGCGGCGGCGTTCGTCGCGACCGGCGGCGTGCTGCTCGGTCAGGCCCGCCAGGCCCGGCGCACCATCCCGATGGCCGAGGCGCCCCCACCCCGCTGCGACGGCGTCTACGGCGCGAAGTCCCCCGGCCGCCCGCTGACGATGGTGGTGCTCGGCGACTCGTCGGCCGCCAGCTACGGCGTGCACCGACGCCGGGAGACCCTGGGGGCGCTGCTCGCCACCGGGCTGTCCCGACGGCTGCACCGGCCGGTGCGGGTGCACCGCTTCGCCGTGGTGGGATCGCTCTCCGCCGGGCTCCGGCCGCAGGTCGAGTCGGCGCTGGAGTGCGACCCGGACGTCGCGGTGATCCTGATCGGCGGCAACGACGTCACCAACCGCACCCCACCCGGGCTGGCGGTGCGCTATCTGGTCGAGGCGGTCCGCGCGCTGCGGGCCGCCGGTTGCGAGGTGGTCGTCGGCACCTGCCCCGACCTCGGTGCGATCCAGCCGATCCAGCCGCCGCTGCGCTGGCTGGCCCGGCGGTGGAGCCGGCAGCTGGCCGCCGCGCAGACGGTGGCGGTGGTCGAGGCGGGTGGCTGGACGGTCTCCCTCGGCGACGTGGTCGAGCCGGCGCTGGGCGTGGTGGACAAGGTGCGCGACGCGGTCACCGGGCGGCGGACGTACCTAGCCGACCTGAAGCGGGACGCGCGCGACTGATCCATCGTCCGACGCCGATCCGCCCAGGGCCTTCCGCCGGCCCGTGCGGTGGTCCTACCGTCACGTTATGAATCTGGAGCTGCGACACCTGCGGGTCGTCTGCGCGATCGCCGAGACGGGGAGCGTGACCAAGGCCGCGTCCACCCTGGGCCTGGCCCAGCCGGCCCTGACCGCGCAGCTCCAGCGCATCGAGCGCACTCTGGGCGGCCCGCTGTTCGAACGCGACCGGCGCGGCGCCCGGCCCACCGCGCTGGGCGAGCTGGTGCTGGCCCGGGCCCGGGTGCTGCTGCCGGCGATGAAGGGGCTCCAGGACGAGGCGGCCCGGCTGGCCGGGGCGGACGACACCCTGGGCCGGTACCGCTTCGGCGGGGTGAACAGCCCGATCCTCGGCCGGCTGGTGCACCGGCTGGTCGCCGAGCAGCCGCAGGCGCAGATCACCACGTACGCCTCGTGGTCGGCCGCGGAGCTGGCCGGACTGGTGGCCGGTGGGCGGCTCGACTTCGCGCTCACCGGGGTCTGCGGCGACGCGACGCCGTCCCCGGAGTTCGGGCTCTGCTGGCGGGAGGTGGCGGTCGACCCGGTGCTGGTGCTGCTGCCGACCAGCCACCCGATGGCCGACCGGGAGGAGATCGGCCTGGCCGAGCTGCGCCGCGAACAGTGGGTGGCCGCGCCGGGCGAGGGCTGCTTCGGCGACTGCTTCGCCGCCGCCTGCGCCCGGGCCGGCTTCACCCCCCGCAAGGTGTACGAGACCGACGTGCGCGGCTGCGTGGACCTGGTCGACGCCGGCGAGGCGGTGGCGCTGTGCCAGGCGACCTTCCGCCCGGTCGACGGTCTGGTCACCCGCCGGCTGGCCGGCGTACCGCTGCGCTGGCGGCTGCTGCTCGGCTGGCACCCCGAGTCGCCCGCCGCCCGGGTCGCCGAGGCGGTGCTGGAGACGGCGGTGGCGGCGTACACCGACTCGCTGGCGCCGCACCCCGACTACCTGGCCTGGCTGCTGCGCCACCCGGAGTTCGGGGCCCGACCGGCCGGCGGGGTGCGAATCGCCTGACGGCGGGTACCTGGACCCCATGACCGATCGCTACTCCGACGCCGACGAGCGGGAACTGCTGCGTGATGCGGCCGCCGCGCACTCCGCCGCCGTCCGGGACCTCGAGGCGTTCCTGCGTCGGCTGCCGGAGGTGCCCGATCCGGCCGACATCACCGAGTACGCCAACCTGCTCACCCGGGAGGAGCAGACCCGGGCCGAGCGGCAGGCCCTCGCCACCGCCGCCGGCCTGGAGCTGCCCAGCCTCGGCACCGAGCCGTAGCGCGAGCCGCCCGTGCCGGTCAGCGTTCGACGAGGACGTCGTGGCCCAGGTCGAGCAGGGAGTGCCGCCACTCGTCGTTCGCGTTGCCGCCGCGCGGCTTCTCCGCGGTCAGCGCCCGGATCCGGTCGATCGCCTCCCGCATCACCTCGATGTCCTCCGGGGTCAGGTCCACCTTGCGCTTGCTGAGCACCCGCAGGATCTGCCGGCCCGGCTCGGGCAGGTCCATGTTGGGGTTCGGGCCGAACGACTCCTCCCCCGAGCCCCGGGTCAACAACCACTGCCGCAACTGTTCGGAGGGGACGTTCACCTCGGCGTGGAAGTCGTCCCAGATCACCTCGACCTCGGGGTCGAGTCGCTGCTCGCGTACCATCACGCCTCCTCTTCCGGTGGCCCGGACGGCGCCGGGTTCCCGTCGTCGGTCTGCTGCTTCAGGCCCTCCGGCGGCACCTGCACCCGGGCCGGGTTCGCCGTCGGCGGCGCGAGGATCGGTTCGGTGCGGTCGGTCTCCTCGTCGCTCTCCTCGGGTTCGGTCATCTCCGCCCTCCGGGTCATCGCGGGTGGGACGTCGAGGCCGCGGTGTAGCCCCGCTCTCCCGCGGCCACGTCGAAGGCGAGCTGACCGTCGCGCGCGTCGACGGTGAGCTTCTGCCCCGGCGAGATCTGGTTCTCCAACAGCATCCGGGACAGCCGGTTGTCGACCTCCCGCTGGATCACCCGGCGCAGCGGCCGGGCACCGAACTCCGGCTGGTAGCCGTGCTCGGCGAGCCAGTCGACGCCGGCGGTGGTGAACTCGATCTGGACGTCCTGGGCGTGCAGCCGGCGGCGGGTCTCCTCCAGCAGCAGCTCGGTGATCTGCCGCAGCTGCTGGGCCTCCAGCCGGCGGAAGATGATCGTCTCGTCGATCCGGTTGAGGAACTCCGGGCGGAAGTTCTCCTGGAGGCGGCGCTGCAGCCGCTCGCGCAGCTCGTCGCTCTCCTGGGTGCCGCCGGGCCCACCGGCCTCGAAGCCTACCGCGCGCGTGGTGCCGGTGATCAGCTCCGAGCCCAGGTTGCTCGTCATGATCAGGACGGTGTTCTTGAAGTTCACCGTCCGGCCCTGGCTGTCGGTGAGCCGGCCGTCGTCGAGCACCTGGAGCAGGATGTTGAAGACGTCCGGGTGCGCCTTCTCGATCTCGTCGAGCAGCACCACCGCGTACGGGCGGCGGCGCACCGCCTCGGTGAGCTGGCCGGCCTCCTCGTACCCGACGTAGCCGGGGGGCGCCCCGACCAGCCGGGCGACGGTGTGCCGCTCCTGGAACTCGCTCATGTCGACCCGCACCATCCGGTCGGCCTCGCCGAAGAGCGCCTCCGCCAGCGCCCGGGCCAGCTCGGTCTTGCCGACGCCGGTGGGGCCGAGGAAGAGGAAGCTGCCCATCGGCCGGTTCGGGTCGCCAGCCCGGTACGCGAGCGGCGTACCGCCTCGGCCACCGCGGTGACCGCGTCGTCCTGGCCGACGACCTTCTCGTGCAGCTGCCCCTCCAGCCGCAGCAGTCGGTCCCGCTCCTCCTCGGTGAGCTGGCTGACCGGGATGCCGGTGGCGCGGGAGACCACCTCGGCGATCTCCTGCGGGCCGACCGAGGGAACGCCGTTGGTGCCCTCGTCGCCCTGGGCGCGGCGGATCTGCGCCTCGATCTCGGCGAGCCGGTCGCGCAGCGCGGAGGCCCGCTCGTACTGCTCGTCGGCGACCGCCTGTTCCTTGTCCCGGCGCACCTCGTCGAGCTGCTGCTCCAGCTCACGCACGTCGGCGTCGGGGGTGCGGGTGCGCAGCCGCACCCGCGCGCCGGCCTGGTCGATCAGGTCGATCGCCTTGTCCGGCAGGAAGCGGTCGGTGACGTACCGGTCGGAGAGTTCGGCGGCCGCGACCAGCGCCTCGTCGGTGAAGCGGACCTGGTGGTGCGCCTCGTACCGGTCGCGCAGGCCGCGCAGGATGGCGACGGTGTCCTCGACGCTGGGCTCCGGCACCAGGACCGGCTGGAAGCGGCGGGCCAGCGCGGCGTCCTTCTCGATGCTCTTGCGGTACTCGTCCAGCGTGGTCGCGCCGATCACCCGCAGCTCGCCGCGGGCCAGCGCCGGCTTGAGCATGTTGGACGCGTCCATGCCGCCCTCGCTGCCGGCGCCGCCCGCGCCGACCAGGGTGTGGATCTCGTCCAGGAAGATGATCAGCTCGTCCCGGTGCGCCCGGATCTCCTCGATGACCTTCTTCAGCCGTTCCTCGAAGTCGCCGCGGTAGCGGGTGCCGGCGACCAGGCCGGCGAGGTCGAGCTGCACCACCCGCTTGCCGAGCAGGGTCTGCGGCACGTCGCCGTCGCAGATCCGCTCGGCCAGCCCCTCCACGATCGCGGTCTTGCCGACGCCGGCCTCACCGATCAGCACCGGGTTGTTCTTGGTCCGCCGGGACAGGATCTCCACGGCCTGCTCGATCTCGTCGGCCCGCCCGATCACCGGGTCGATCTGGTCCATCCGGGCCAGCTCGGTGAGGTCCTGCCCGTACTGGTCGAGGGTCGGGGTGCCCCGGTCGGGCTTCGGCCCGCCCATCGGTCCGCGTTCCGCGCTGGCCGCCTGCAACGACTCGGGCTGGATCCGGCCGGCGGCCAGCATCCGGCCGGCGGGCGACTCCGGGTTGAGCGGCAGCGCCATCAAAATGTGCTCGGGGCCGATGTAGTTCGCCCCCATCGCCCGGGACAGCTGGTGGGCGTCGAGCAGCGCCCGCTTGGCGGCGGGGGGTGAGCGACAGGTTCGCCGGCACCTCGCCCCCGGGCGCGCCGTCGCCACGCCCGCCGAGGGCGTTGACCAGGGCGTCCGGGTCGGCGCCGGCCCGGCGTACCAGGTCGCGCAGCGGCTCGCGTTGCAGCGCCGCCCAGAGCAGGTGGTCGGTGTCCAGGTCGTTGCTGTGTTTCTGGGCGGCCCGCCGGGCCGCGTCGGCCAGCATCTCCCGGGCGTCGGCGGTCATCAGCCGGGTGATGTCGACCCGGTGGGCCGGTCGGCGTCCGCCCTCACCCCGGCCGAAGTACCGGGCCAGGAACTCGTCCCAGGGGTCGGAGCCGTAGTCACCGGGTCCCATCATCTCTGTCCTCCGCAGTCGGGGCGCGGCACGGTCGCCGAGGGCGACACCGCGGGCGCGGCACGTCGCCGGTGGCTACCCGGCGACCGGCGCGACAAACGCCAGGGGATGGCAGGCTGGGGGCATGGACAACCGCCCGCTGCTGATCGTCGACGGTGCCAACGTGGTCGGTTCCCGCCCGGACGGCTGGTGGCGGGACCGGGCCGGGGGCGGCGGCCCGGTTGCGCGACGCCCTGGCGCCGCTGGCCGACCGGGGCCTGCCGCCGGAGCTGCCGCCGCCGGTGGAGGTGGTGCTGGTGGTGGAGGGCGCGGCGCGGGAGGTGCCCGGGGTGGCCGGGGTGCACACGGTGCCGGCGCCCGGTTCCGGTGACGACGCCATCGTGGAACTGGTGCGCGACGCACCGGACCGGCGTCGGTTGGTGGTCACCTCCGACCGGGAGCTGCGCGACCGGGTGGCGGCCCTCGGCGCGGAGCTGCACGGCCCGCGCTGGCTGCGCGAGCACACCCACCCGACCCCCTGACCGGCCGGTTTCCGGTCCGCGGCGGCGCCCGCGGCCACGGGCGCGCCGTCCCGTCAACGGGACCGGCGGATCCCCTGGTGGGACCGGGCGCACCGGCGGTGAACGCTTTCCCGCACGTCACGGGGGTAACCGGACACCGGGGCGGGAACACCGACAGGGCGGATGTTCTCTACCCGGCGGGTATACGTTGTAATGGACGTCTCCCCGCCCCCAGGAGGTCACCGTGGCGAGCGTCGCCGAGCTGAAGGCAGCCATCGAGGTCGCCCTCCAACAGATCGGTGACGGGCAGACAGCCGTGCAGGCGGCCGGCGAGAAGCTCTCCGAGGCGCAGCAGACGCTGGCCGGGGCGCTGGAGGGCAGCGGGCACGAGACGGTGGAGAGCGCGCAGGCCTCGCTGACCCAGGCCGGCCAGGAGCTGGAGGAGTGCCTCGCCGCGACCCTCGTCGCAGTCGAGCAGGCGCAGCTCTACGTCTCGACGCTCTGAGCGGGCGGCCGTGTCCATCATCGAGGACGTCGGGGCGCAGGTGCGCGCCGCCGCCGAGGAGCTGCCGCTGGCGCCGCTGGCCCAGGCGCTGGAGAAGTTCGGCCAGGCCACCGAGCGGCTGCGCTGGGTCCGGCAGGAGTCGGCCAACCCGATGGGGGTGCCGGAGCTCTCCGCGGCCACCGAGCACGCCGAAGCCGCCGGGCACGCGCTGCGGGTGGCCCAGGAGCAGCTGTCGGCGTACCTGGCCGCGATCGGGCTGGCCCCGACG
>NZ_JAEVHN010000041.1:0-20834 GCF_016803375.1 Micromonospora sp. 4G55 | reverse complement strand
GCGGAGCCAGCCCGATCGAGATGTCCTCCGGCAAGACCCAACGGCGCCGCCTCAACCGAGGCGGCGACCGCCAAGCGAACTCCGCCCTCTACATCATCGTCATCGCCCGACTTCGCTGGGACGTTCGCACCCGCGCCTACATCGACCGGCGCGTCTCCGAGGGCAAAACCCGACGCGAAGCGATCCGCTGCCTCAAACGCTACGTCGCCAGGGAACTCTACGAACTCATCGTCCAGACAACGAGCCACACCAGCCAACGCTCAACCGCTTGACATCCATAGGGGCATCTGTGACGTGCTGTTCAGCTGCGTCGACCGGCCCTGGCCACGCGCCGTACTCAATCTCGCCGCCTACGCCCACCTCATTCCAGTCATCGACGGCGGCATCCTCATCCGCAGCGACGGCCATAGAATGCGCGGGGCCGAATGGCGCGCACACATGGCAGCGCCCGGCCGCGCCTGCCTGGAATGCCTCGGACAATACGATCCGGCCGATGTCTCCCTCGAACGCACCGGCCAACTCGACAACCCGTCCTACATTGCCGGCCTCCACCGCGACCATCCGCTACGCCGCAACGAAAACGTTTTCGCCTTCTCCATGGCCGCCGCCGCCAACGAGACACTCCAACTGCTTACCGCAGTCATCGCTCCCAACGGCATCGGTGACGTCGGCGCCCACCTGCATCACTTCGCTACCGGCACGCTCGACCGCAATGAAGCAGACTGTAACCCGGGATGCCCCTACACCGGGGCACTCCTCGGCAGCGCTGACAGTCACGGATTCGTCGTCACCGGCCGGCACTCGATCGCCGAGGCATCCCGGCTCGCTCGCTGACGGGCGGGGCGAGGGCTCTCAAAGCGGATAGCACCTCGCATCGACGACCTGCTGTGGAGCAACGTCTAATCGCACGCCGACGTGGCCTGTCAGCCTGATAGGCGACGGAGAGTTAGCACCAAACGATGACGCGTTGCGCGCGTGCAGCACGTCGAACGCCCTGCGGTCACCCTCACCGATGAGGCGCAACAACTGGTCATCGTCCACGTCCATCGACCAAAGTTAGGACGCATCACTCCGCGAAACGGTTCTCTACCACCGCACCACGCGCATGGCGGACACCGATGATGGCCTCCGATCACTAGACACACCCGAACCACCCGGAGTGTGATCTGAGCAGGGCTGACGTTCCTTCTGCCGATCTTCGGCAAGCGAGCACAGCAACGCGCAGGTGCGACCGGAAAACAAAGGAACCAAAAGGGGAAACCGCAGGTAATGAGCCTGCGGATGCAGATAGAGCACCGTCTTAGGAAACCGATGCTCTATCCCCTGAGCTACGAGGGCGCGATGGCCCAGCTTACCTGCCAGCGGATAGCCACGAGTGCCCAGGAGTGCTCACCCGTGCGCACCGCTGGCAGCCGCCGTTGCTCCGACCGGCGGAGCACACACCGAGCATGCGATCATCGCCTGGCAACGCCTGGTACCCACCGCTGCCCGACAATGACCAGAGCTACCCGGGCCTACCCATGACTCACCGAGCACGTTCCGAGCGCTACCACCAGTTCCGCTCGTTCAGGCGGCGGGGGCGCGACAGGTTGCCGGCCGGTGCGGCCCACGTCAACTTGCGAGTGAGGCCCCGGCCCGGTCAACCGGGCTGGTCATACCGTCTAGACGGGCCGCACGCGCCGCCGCCTGGGCGCGCGCCGGCCGCTGCCGCTGTCGCTCTGCGGCCGTCACGCCTAACGCCCGGCGGCTGGCGCGGACAGCGGGAAGCCCGGAGGGCCGCCGCAGAACGACAGACCGTTGACCGGTGAGGTGGTGAGCCGGCAGCCGACCGGGCCCCGCGGCCAGTACCCGCGCGGCGTAGGAGAGCGGACGCCGGCCGCGTCGGCGAGCTGGCGGCGGTCGCCGGGCCACGGTTAGGGCGCCTCCGGCGGGGGCGCTCCGGCTCCAGGATGGCCGGGGTTCCGAGCTTGGAGATCCTTCACGGTTCCGGGCCCATGGTTGGTGACAACCACACGCTCGTCCTCATCCCAGCCATGCCGAGTCTCGCAAGCAAGAAGCTCTAGCTTCGCGTCTGGCTGCGCGATCCGGTTCCGCCACCAGGGTTGGAGGACCGAGTACCACAGGTTGATGGACCCCAAGAGCGAACGCTGCAACGGCGACCGCTGCGCTTACGGCTTGAGAACTCATGCGACGAGGGTAGGGGCGTGGCCCGTGGCAGGGGTCCCCAACCCGCCAACGGCTTAGATCGAGGGGTGGCGAGGGCGGAAGGTCTCGAAGTGGATCAAGGGCGCGTGATACCGCCTGTAACCATCCCGACACCAAAAGCTGAGGCGACAGAAACTGCTTAGGGGGTTGTGATCTTCGTCTCAGTGCTATCCACGGGACTACTTCAGCCCCTCCACGTCGCACAAGGTGGCCCGGTTGCTGACAGTGAGGCATGACCAGACCGCATCAAACCGCCCAAATCGCTTGCCGTTTGCAAATTGCAGAACGCGGGCGGTCGCACAACCTGTCCGTCGTGAACGGACAAAGAGTTATAAATAGGGCAGATTTTGTCGCACAGCTGCGCCTCAAACCAGAACAAGGAGACGTGTGTCCTCACGTCGACTGGGTCGTTTGTGAGTGAGCGGGCAACCGCGCGCATGGGAAGGGGCGGCACCGATGGCTTCGCGGGCCCGGGGTGCCGCCCCCAACCTGCACTGACACCTAGGTAGGAGCGCAGGTCTAATGACCGTAACGAAGGTTAGGCGCAAGAGGCTTCGGCCGAAACGGCGCAAGGATGAGCGCAGCCAGCGCAAGAGCGAGCGGAAGCGGTGGTCGCATGCTGAATGGGTGGCCCTGCTGAGCGCCCTTGAGGCGTCCTTGACCGCGATAGCAGCTCTGGTACTCGCAATCTCGCAACTGATCCATCGCTAACACCGTGGCCTGAAGGGAGGGTGACTGAATCCAGTCGCCCTCCCATCACCAGCAGAGATCGTGTGCAGCGCTTGCGAGGCAGCAAGGAAGCAGCGCAAGGGTCGCCGATGCCCGGTCGCGGACGCCAACCGTTGCCTGGCTACACCTGTATGCCGCGTCTATCAGGTACTGCCCGGCGACCATCGACAACTTGCCTCCGTATCCCCCGGCGGGGGTCGGGGGCGCGGGCCGCCAGGCCGAGGCTGAAGAGACCCGGACGTCGTCCGAACGCAGTGGAGCTGCTGTCACGTCACGTAGCTTGCTCTCCGAAGCGCCAGCCCGACTACTCCCTGGACCCGCGCTGACGGGCCACGCGATCGGGAACGCGGATCAGGTCGTCGTCAACCTCGGGCCGACGGTGGACCAGCCACCAACCTGAACCGCCCCGGATCTTGTAGAGAATTCCCCGCTTGGGAAGGATCGAGAGATGGCAGGAACGAAGCCGTATCCGCAGGAGCTGCGTGAGCGGGCGGTGCGGATGGTCGCGGAGGTGCCGCCGAACTACGAGTCGGACTGGGCGGCGATCACGGCGGTGGCGGCGCGGCTGGGGATCGGCACGGCCGAGACGTTGCGCAAGTGGGTCCGTCAGGCGCAGGTCGACGATGGGCGACGGCCCGGGGTCACGTCGGAGGAGTCGGCGGAGCTGAAGCGGCTGCGGCGGGAGAACGCCGAGCTGCGGCGGGCGAATGAGATCTTGAAGGCCGCGTCGGCTTTCTTCGCGGCCGAGCTCGACCGGCCTACGACACGCTCGTGACGTTCGTCGACGAGCATCGGGACCGCTTCGGCGGAGTCGAGCCGATCTGTCGCGTGCTGCGCCAGCACGGGCTGCAGATCACCCCGAGCGGCTACTGGGCGGCCACGAAGCGTCCGCCGTCGAAGCGGCAGGTGCGTGATGCGCAGCTGACCGACCGTATCCGCGAGATCCACGCCGCGAACTACGGCGTCTACGGTGCCCGCAAGATCTGGCACGAGCTGCGCCGCCGCGGTCACCCGACGGCCCGGTGCACGGTCGAGCGGTTGATGCGTGACGCCGGCCTGGCCGGCGTCGTGCGTGGCAAGAAGATCCGCACCACCACAGTCGATCCTGGGCATGAACGGGCCACTGACCTGCTCAACCGGGACTTCACCGCAGCCCGGCCGAACCGGTGCTGGGTCGCGGACTTCACCCACATCGCCGCCTGGTCCGGCGTCGTCTACGTCGCGTTCGTCGTCGACGTCTACTCCCGGGCGATCGTGGGTTGGTCCGCGGCGACGAACAAACGCACCCCGCTGGTCCTGGCCGCCCTGGACATGGGGCTGTGGCGCCGAGACCGCGCCGGGCAACCGGTCAGGGCGGGCCTGGTGCACCACAGCGATGCGGGCAGTCAGTACACGTCGTTCCGGTTCACCACCCACCTGCTCGATGCCGGTATCGACGCCTCGATCGGCAGCGTCGGTGACGCCCTGGACAACGCGCTGATGGAGTCCACCATCGGCCTCTACAAGACCGAGCTGATCAAGCCCCGAGGTCCCTGGCGCAGTCTCGCCCAGATCGAACTGGCCACCGCCGAGTGGGTCGACTGGTACAACAACCAGCGCCTGCACTCCGCCATCGGGCACGACCCACCCACCGAACACGAATCGATGTTCTACGCTCAACCCCAGCCCCGCGAGGTGGTTGGAGTCAACAGCTGAGGTCTCCACAGAACCCGGGGCGGTTCAGGAAACCCCCGATCCCGGCGTGTGAGAAGGGCTAGGCACATAGGGTCGCTTGATGACTGACGTAGCCATTGACCCCGATCTGGAGTACATCGCGAACGTGACGCGGGTACGGGCGGCAGCAGGTGCCGTTCTGCTTGACGGCGCGGGTCGGGTGCTCGTGGTGCATCCGACGTACAAGGATGTCTGGGAGGTTCCTGGTGGGATGCTGGAACCTGGCGAGTCGCCGTTGCAGGCCTGCGAGCGGGAGATTGAGGAAGAGCTCGGCTTGGGTCTCTCCGTTGGTGATTTGCTCTGCGTGGATTGGGTGCCACCGAGCCCTCCGTGGGACGGCGGGTTGATGTTCGTGTTCGACGGCGGGGTCCTCGGCCCCGAGCAGATCGACTCGATCCGACTGCGCTCGGAGGAGCTGGATCGGATGAGGTTCATCGAACCTGCAGCCCTTGGGCAGGTCTTGATCCCCCGATTGGCTCAGCGAGTCGTGCAGGCCCTGGCGGCACGGGCTCGTGGGGGCGGGGTCTATTTGGAAAACGGACTCGCGGTCAGCCGTTGATTGGCGCCTGTCTGTCGAGAGCGCACCAGGCACGGCGTGACCGCGTTACCCGTTGTCGCTGAGGCGAGGACGGCTTCGGCTGCGGCGATGGTGGCTGCTGCTTGCTGAAGGGTGACGACGGGCGTGTCGGCGCCGCGCACGGCGTCGCGGAACGCTTCGTGCTCGCTGAGCAGGGGTTCTTTCTTACTGATGGCGTAGCGGGTGATGTTGCCTTCGGTGACGCCCCGGAAGACCTCTGCAGCGGGCCACTGGATTCGGGTAGAGCCGTTGGCGTAGTAGGTGAGGTCGGCGTGGAGGGTGTCGGCAACAAAGCATCCGTGTGGGCCGGTGGCGGTGGTGATGCGTTCTTTCATCGGGGACAGCCAGTTGACCAGGTGATTGGTGATGGTGCCGTCGCTCAGCTCACCGACGATCACGGCGACGTCCTCGGGGAATCGCCCACTGCGGCTGACGGTTCGTGCAGCGAGGGAGACGAAGGACCGGCCGGTGACCCAGGCCGTCATGTCAAGGTCATGCGTGGCCAGGTCCATGACGACGCCGACGTCACGAACGCGAGGCGGGAAGGGTCCCTGCCGGCGAGTGGTGACTTGGTAAAGAGTCCCGAGTTCACCATTGGCCAACCGTGCGTGGAGTGCGCGCAGGGCGGGGTTGTAGCGCTCGACGTGTCCGACCGCCGCGACGACGCCGGCCTGGTCGAAGGCGTGGGCCAGTGCCAGAGCGGTCGACAGGTCGGCAGCGAGGGGCTTCTCAATCAGCGTGGGAATGCGGGCGTGCGCGAGGGTGAGCGCGACGGACGCGTGGTGGGCGGTGGGAACCGCGACGACGCAGTAGTTCAGCCGGTGTGTCAACAGTTCCTCGACGGTGGCGACCACAGGGATGCTCTGCGCGGCCTGGTGCTTGTCTCCTGCGGGGTCGGCGGCGGCGACGAGGGTGACGCCGGGGAGTTGGCGGAGGATGCGGGCGTGGTGGCGGCCCATCATTCCGAGTCCGACAAGGCCTGCTCTCAGTGGCGCGGTCACGTGTTCACCTGCTCGGCAAGGTAGGCGAGTTCGGTGGTGGTGAGGTGCGGGTGGACCGGTAGGGAGAGCACTTCGGTAGCCGCTCGCTCGGTGTGCGGCAACTCGTAGGGCCGGGCGTACGCGTGGCTGCGGTGTACGGGCAGCGGATAGTGCACGCCAGTCTGGATCCCCACGCTTGCCAAGCGTTCTCGCAGCAGGTCACGGTTGTCGGCACGGACGACGTACTGGTGATACACGGGGTCAGCGCCGGGTGCGACAGTCGGGGTCGCGACGCCTTGGAGGTGGTCGTCCAGGTAGGCGGCGTTGGCTCGTCTGCGGGCGGTCCACCATGCCAGGGAGGCCAGTTGGGTGCGGCCTACGGCGGCGGCCACGTCGGTCATGCGGGCGTTGTAGCCGACCACCTCGTACTCGTACCGGCCGGACAGACCCTGGTTGCGCAGCAGCCGCAGCCTCTGCGCCGTCTGTATGTCGCTGGTGGCGACCATGCCACCTTCGATCGAGTGCATGTTCTTGGTCGGGTAGAAGCTGAAGGCTGCGGCGTGGCCGAAGGATCCGATCGGCGTTCCGTCGAGGGCAGCGCCTGCCGCCTGGGCGGCGTCCTCGACGAGCGCCAGGTGATGGCGTGCGGCGAGCGCGACGAGCCGGTCCATGGCGGCGGGGTGACCGAAGAGGTGCACAGGCACGATCGCGGCGGTGCGAGTGGTGATGGCAGCGGACACGGCATCGGGGTCGAGGGTCAGCGTCTCGGGTGCGATGTCGGCGAACACTGGGGTGGCCCCGGCGTGCACGACGGCGTGGGCGGTGGCGCCGAAGGTGAACGACGGCACGATCACCTCATCGCCCGGCCCGATGCCGCAGGCGAGCAGCGCGAGGTGCAGCGCGGAGGTGCCGGAGCTGACAGCCACGCACGTCCGTTTGCCGACCACGGCGGTGAACTCGTCTTCAAAGGCTGCTACTTGCGCGCCTTGTACGAGGTGCCCGCTGCGCATGACGCGGACAACCGCTGCGATCTCGGCGTCGCCGACGTACGGATGGGTGAGGGGGATGGTGATTCCCATGAGGGTCTTGCCTTCCGAGTGGATGCGCCGGGGTGGCGTGACCAGGGCGCCACCCCGGCGCGGGTCAGCTCTGTTCGCGGCGGATATCGGCGCCGAGTGCGGTGAGCCGGGCGACGATGTCGGCGTGCCCTCGTTCGATCATCGCCCCGTTGGTGACGACGGTTTCGCCGTCGGCGACCATGCCGGCTAGCACCAGAGCAATGCCGGTGCGCAGGTCGCGTGCGATGACCTCGGCGCCGTGGAGGGACTTGCCGCCGTGGACGACGGCTTTCTCTCCGTCGACGGTAACGTCGGCGCCGAGTTTGGTGATCTCGCCGACGAGGGCGTAGCGGGCGTCGTGGATGCGTTCGCGGAAGTAGCTGCTGCCGGGCGCTTGGGTGGCGAGGGCCATCAGGGGTGGTTGCAGGTCGGTGGCGAAGCCGGGGTGGGTGTCGGTGATGACGTTGATGGGGTGCAGCGGTCCGGGTCGGGCGACGGTGAGCACGGCGCCGGAGGCTGCCAGCTCGGTTCCCATCTGGTGCAGCTTGTGGGCGGCGACGCCGAAGTGGTCGAGGACGGTGCCGCGACGAGGGTGACTGCGCCGCCGGTGATGGCGGTTGCCATGGCGAAGACGCCCGCGTCGATGCGGTCGGGCATGATCGTGTATTCGGTGGCGTGCAGATGGTCGACGCCGTCGATGGTGATGCGGCCGGTTCCGGCGCCGTGGATCTTCGCTCCCATGGCGCTGAGTAGAGCGACCACGTCGAGTACCTCGGGTTCGAGGGCGGCGTTTTCGATGACGGTGCGGCCCGGGGTCAGGGCGGCAGCCATGATCAGGTTTTCTGTGCCGGTGTGCGACGGCGTGTCGAGGTAGAGGTCGGCGCCGCGGAGGTGGCTGCCCTTGATGTGGATGGTGGTGTCGCGTTCCTCGATGTGGGCGCCGAGGCGGGCCAGGCCGCGGTAGTGGAAGTCCAGGCCTCGGGTGCCGAGGGCGCAGCCGCCGGCGCCTTCGAAGATGACCTCGCCGCAGCGGTGGAGCACGGGGGCGAGGAAGAGGACGCTGCCGCGGAACTGCTGGGTCAGCTCGGCGGGCAGCCGCGGGTTTGACATGTCGGCGGCGTCGATGACCAGGAGTCGGTCGGCGGGGTGGTACTCGACGTGGGCGCCGACGAGCCGGGCCAGCTCGACGGCGCGTTGCACGTCGGTGATGGCGGGGACGTTGCGCAGTACGGTCCGTCCGTGCGGGGCTAGCAGAGCGGCGGCGATCATCGGCAGGGCCGCGTTCTTGGCGCCCTGGATAACGGCGGTGCCGTGCAGCGGGCCGGCGCTGCGGACGTGGTAGCGAAGTTCTTGCATTCGGGTTCCTCTCCGGAGTGCGCCCGAAGGCGGCGCACTGACGTTGGTACTGACAGCGGGCGCGGTGACGGTAGGTCCCGCCGGTTACTACTTCCGGGACAATCCGTGAGGCTGCTGCTGGTAGCGCAGATCGCAGGTCGGGCAGGCCAGGTTGTCGTCGAGGCGGTGTCCGCACTGGCAGACCCGGCCGACCTGCCGGGCGGGGTTGCCAGCGACCAAGCCGTGCTCGGGTACGTCGCGGTGGACGGCGGCGGCGATGGCGACCATGGCGTAGCGGCCGACGGTGACGCCAGGTGCGACGACGGCGTTGGCGCCGATGGTGGCGCCGTGGCGGACGGTGACCGGTTCTCGCCGCCAGTCCTGCCAGCCCTTGAGCTGCCCGTTCGCCGCGACCGCTCGCGGGGCCGGATCTTCCAGCAGGTACACCCCGGGGGCGAGCATCACGCCGTCCTCAAGGACGGCGCCGAACACTCCACAGCCGTTCTGGATCTTCACACGGTCTCCGATTTGGGCGGCCGACGACACGTAGACACCCTTGCCGAGCACGCAATCGGCGCCGATGCGTACATCACCGGTCACCTGCGCCTGGTGCCAGATGCGGGTGCGGGCTCCGATGCGCGCTGTCGGGGCGACCTCGGCCGAGGCCTCGATCATCGGGGTGTCCGTGTCCGTCACGTCGGGCTCCCGCTCTCCTGGGGTTCGATCTGCCGAGTCAGGTCGGCGACGGTGACGAGGCCGATCAGGGCTTCGTCGGACAGGATCCGCCGGCAGCGTTGTTGCACCAGGACGGCCAGCACGAGCCGGTCGAGGGAATCCAGGCCCAGGTCGGACAGCGAATCATCAGGGTCGATCGTGACGGCCGTCCGGCCGCTGATCTCCGCCAGAATGTGTTGGACCGTCTCGTGGGTCGGGTTCACCGGATCCGTCCGGCGGCATCGAGTAGCAGCGGCAGGCACTCGGCCATCGGGGCGCGTTGCCACAGCCGCCGCACCGCGACGGCTCGCGGAGAGTTGCCCGAGGCGATCTCGTGCAGGGCGGCGCCCAAGAACCGTTCGAGCATCTGGTGGGAACCGGCCGGCAGGCTACCGCCGGGTTGGCACAGCATGTCCACCAGGCCGCGGGTGGAGTCGGTGATCAGGTCCGCGAGTTCGGGGAGCCTTATTGTCCGGCGAGGGCTGAACGCGTGGCTGGTGGTGCTGCCCGGGGCGGTGATGCCGTCGGCAACGATCTTGGCGGCGTGCGGCGCGAGGAGCACTCCGCACCGGTAGGTGCCTGTCGCCAAGTGCACCATCGGGTGACCGGTACGGCCGATCAGTGGCAGGTGGTCGAGCGTGACGGGACGGTGCCCCACCCGGACGTCGACGAGCGTGGCGTCGCGCAGCGTGGTGTTCAGCTCGGCGGTCGCGTCGTGCATGAGGGTGGCGATCTCGTCCAGGCTCGCGCCTTGGCCGTAGTCGGGTTCGGTCGACAGGCGGTTCGTGGCACCCAGGTAGACCAGTCCGTCGCGGGGCACCATGTGGCTGCCGCACGCGAACCCCCGGTTCGGGGTGCGTATCGCGGCGGTCAGCGCGAACGGCGCCCGCACGAGCAGGGATACGCCGCGCCCGGACCGCAGCGGGGGTGCGCCGACCTCCTCGGCCAGCAGCGGGTCCAACAGCCCGGTGAGGGTGGCCCCGGCGGCCAGGACGACGTGCGCCGCGAGGGCCGTGCCGCCGTCGGCCGCATCCACGGCAATGTACGTGCCGTGGGTGTGCACGGTTGTCGCGGTGGTGTTGAGCCACAGGCATTGCGGGTTGGTGTGCAGGGCCGTGGTGAGCGCGTCCATCAGCGCGACCGGGTTGACGCTGGCTTCGTCGGCCAGCCAGAGCGCGTCGTGGGCGCGAACCTGCGGGGCCAGTCCCGGAACCTCACCCGGCGCGGCGAACTCAGCCTGGTAGCCGTGGTGCTCGGCGGCTGCGGCGATGGCCTTGAGGTGCGTGGTGTCGTCGGCGCCGTAGCCGTTGCCGATCACCCACACCCCGGGCGTCAACGCGATCGTTCTCCCGCTCGCGGCCGCCAGGCGGTCCAGCCATTGCTCATAGCCGCTGCGGGCGGCGAGGCGCTCGCCGACTTCGACGCGTACCCGGTCGACGTCGTGGCTTGCCTCGACCTCGCTGAACACGGTCAGCATCGCCCCGGCGGCCCGGGATGCCTGCCGACGTGCCCGCCGGTGCGGGGTCCGATCACGGTCACGCTCAACCCGCGTTCGAGCAACTCGAAGGCCGCCGACAGCCCGAGCAGCCCAGAGCCGACGACGGTCACGTCGCTGATGGAGGCGTTCATGACTCGCCTGCTTTCTCGTTGGTCGAGGAACGGGTTGCGGCGATGGTGTGGACCTCGAAGCGGAGACCGCGGAACGCGGCCCGCCCGGCGGACCGCAGCGCGTACAGCCGGGACAGCAGCACGTCGCGGTGTGCGGCGTAGCGGCGCAGGGGAATGTCCAGCTCGCAGACCTGCACCGTCCGGCACCGGTAGCCGGCCTGCTCGAGTTGCCGGCAGGTGCGCTGGATGTCGGTCAGCGACGAGTGCGTCAACAGCAGCGTGCCGCGGGGAGCCAGCAGCTCATCGAGGCGGGCGAGCAGCACGTCGTACATCGCGCGCCCGTCCAAGCCGCCTACCAGTGCTGTATCGATGCCATCCTCCATGGCGTATGCAGGATCGGACGGCAGGTGGGGCGGATTGCACACCACGACATCCCAGGGGCGGGTGATCTCCAACCGTGCCAGGTCCGCCACCTCTACCGTCACCCGAGAGAGGTCGATGCCGTTGCGGGCGAGGTTGTCGACCGCGACTCGGGTGCAGGCTGCGTTGATGTCAAGCGCGGTCACGTGAGCAGCGCCGGCCAGCAGCATCGCGACCGTGTAGAGGCCCGACCCGCATCCGACATCGAGCACCCGGGCACCCTCAACACTGATCGACGGGTCGTGGTTGAACGCGGACAGCAGAGACATGCCCACATCAGTGGGGACGAGGACCTCGCCCCTTTCGTCCGCCTCGATGCGGAGCTTCATGCCGCGAAGGATCCAATCCATGGATGCCCGGCCGGCCGGCAGCGGCCGAGGGCGGCACAGCGCGTCTCGGACCCCGGCCGGGAGACTGATGCGGGTCGCTTTGCCTGTGGATTTCTCGGTTGGTGGGGCACCGTTCATGCCTTCTCCTTCGTGGGTGGCGGGCTTGTACGGCCGCGTCGGAATGGTCAAGAGCTGGCGCCGGAATGGCTAGACACGCAGGTCGCGCGGGTGACTTGCCGCCGGTGGCCCCGATTGGCTGGCCAAATGTCGCTGGGGCCGTCGGGGTTGCGGCGCATGGGGCAGAGGACCGGACCGTCGGGCAGCGGGATGGACGGTCTCGGGGTGTAGCCGTGCCGGGCGTACAGGTGCTGGGCGTCGGTGGTGGTGTCGGTCCAGGAGGGCAGGTCGGTGCGGTCGAGTCGGCTGCGGTGGTGGCGGAGCATCGCCGTCGCCCGCCCGGCCTGCTGGGCGTCGGGGTGCACGGCGAGGAACGCCAAGTGGTAGTGCGGTTCGGTGGACCGCTGCGCGGACAGCAGCGTGTCGAGCAGGTCAAAGCGGTCGGCATGCGGGCCGGCGGCCTCGGTCAGGCGGCTGCCGTAGTGGGCCGGTGGTGGGATGGCCCGGTAGCGGTGGAACCCGACGGTGGCGGTGGTCAGGTCGTCGGTGACGTGGATGTCTCCGTAGAACATGGCGTGCTCGACCCAGATCGCGAGGACGTCGGTCAGCACCTGGCGCCGCTGTGCCGGGTCTGGCACCAGCCACGCGGCGAGCGCGCCGGGGTGCAGGGCGTCGGCGATCAGCGCGGCGACAGGGTCCTTGTCTGCCCAGCGGGCGGCACGGATACGAGGATCTGCGTCCATCGAGGCTTCCTTGTCGGGTCAGTTAGCGGTAGGTGGCGGTGGCGAGGTCGCCGACCGTGGCGTCGACGGCGGCGGTGATGTCCCGCACCGGGCGGTGGTGCTGGTCAGCGATCGTCTTCAGATGCGCCGTCAGCGCGTCGGTGTCGTCGTCGAGATACAGATGGGTGGCCAAGCCGAGGACGGCGACCAGCCCGGCGAGGGCAGCGGTGTGGTTGTCGGGTTGCTCCCGGCCGGCGGCGAGATACCGCAGCCGGGCCCGCGCGACGACCGCCCACTTGCTGTCTGAGGCCCGGTACACCTCGGCGCGGACGAGGCCGCCGAGGCGGCGACGGGTCGTATGTCTCAGGATCCCGGCGGCGACGAGACCGGCGCGGGTTCGTTCGTACAGGTCGTCGGCGAACCCCCGCAGCCACCCGGGCAGGGGTGGAGCGGGGTGGGCGTAGCGGATCGAGGAGATGGCGGTGTCGGCGATGAGGTCGCCGACGGGCCGGTGGATGCGCAGGCGCAGCCGCTGGTGGGAGGCCGGGCGGGTGTCGTCGTGCGGGTCGAGGATGACCCGCCCGGCCAGGAACAGGTCGATCAGGACCGCGCCGGCCATGCCGAGGGCGAGGGCCTGTCGGTGGATGTGGGGTTGGCCGGTGTCGTCGTCGTGGCCGAGCAGGAACAACTCGTCGCGCAATGGCAGTTGCGGGACCGACGTAGTCATCACCCGGCTCCTACCGCAGCCCCGCCGCGCACTGCCGCAACCGGCCGTGCACCCCGCCATAGGCGGCACCGGGCGCGGGGAGCAGCGCCTTGTCGACCGCGGCGAGGACCGTGTAGTTCGGGTCGCACACATTGCCGATCGGCGCCCGACCCGCCTGCGACACGAGCTGGTAAGCGTCCAGGGTGTCCAAGCCCGTCAGCAGGCCCGTCCAGCCGACCAGATCGTGCTGGGCGATCCGGTAGGCATCCTCCAGAGGCCGGGCGCACCCGACCGACATGATTTCGGTGTCGGTTTCCAGCCGTGGCCACGCTGTCGGGACGCCCTTGACGACCTCGACGATCAAGGTGGTGCTCGTCGCGATCTCCACGCCGACACCGCAGGCCTCGCCCTCGCCCTGGCGGGCGTGGCCGTCACCGAGGGCGAGCATCGCCCCGTGCACGTTCACGCCGAGGTAGAGGGTGGTGCCGGGCCGCACCTCGGGGGTGTCGAGGTTCCCGCCGTGAGTGTCGGAGACGATGGTGGAACGGGCCTCGAAGCCACCCGGAGCGACGCCGATCGTGCCGATCATCGGATCCAGGGGCAGATCGACGGTGTGGTCGCTGACCGTCGCCTGGAACCGCACCGCCCCCGCCTGCCGGTCGATCCCATATACCCACACCCGCTCTTCGAGAGGCGGCTGCAGGGTGGCCGTGTGGGAGGTGGAGGTCAGCGCCCCGAAATGCGGGAACGTCGAGGACACACCCCAGTCCCGGGCCGGCGTGATCGACAGGAGATGGATGGCGAGGGTGTCGCCCGGCTCGCGTCCTCGACAAGGAACGGCCCGGACACCGGATTCAGGTAGGGCATCCGGCACACCTGCGAGGGCAGGTCCGCCGGCCCGCGGACGAGTCCGCCGAAGCAGTCCTCGGTGAACACCTGAAGCACGTCACCGGAGCGAACGTGGGCCACCGGCATCCTGCCGCCGAAGGTGTAGACCAACTCGTCGCGGGCTGGACGGTAGGCGATCGTTTCCATGGCAGTCACACCCGCTCCATGTCACGTGCCTGCGCCTGGGCGGGCGCCAGACCCGACAGCACCGGCCGACGGCCGGACAGGTACAGGCCGGCGAGGACGAGGACGCCGAGGACCAGCCAAGCCAGGCCGAGGCGCTGGGCGGCGATGTTGGCGTTGACCACGACGTAGGCGAGGATCGCGAACCCGATGGCGGGCATCACCAGGTGGGCCCGCCAGTTGCGGCTGCGGCGGCGGATGAGGTGGTGCGCGACGACGGAGACGTGCAGGACGAGGAAGGCGACCATCGCCCCGAAGTTGATCAGCGACGATAAGAGGGCGATCCCGTCCGCGCGGGTCGTCATGTACAGGCCGAGGGCGAGGGACACCACGCCGGTGAGAAGGGTGGCGTTGATCGGGACGTTGCGGCGGATCGACACCTTCGCCAGGAACGCGGGCAGTTGCCGGTCGCGGGCCATGGCGTAGAGCAGCCGGCTGGTGGCGACCTGGGCGACCATCGAGTTCGGCAAGCCCCACGCGATCGCCGTCGCCACCGCGCACAGCGTCGCCAGCCAACCCCCGCCGGCCACAGCGGCGGCGTCGTAGAAGGCGGTGCCGTTCGGGTCTCCACCGGCCAGCAGCGCGTCCGGGTCGGGGACGAGCATCGCGGCCAGCCACGTCTGCACGATGAACAACGCCCCCGCCAGGACGAGGACAGCGGTCATGGCCCGGCCGATTTGCCGGGACCCGCCCTTGGTTTCCTCGGCCAGCATCGAGATGCCATCGAAGCCGAGGAACGACAACACCGCGATCGACACCGCCCCGGCCACCAGGGACCAGGTAAAGGTGTCGGGGCTGTAGAACGCCTCCCAGCTGAACCGGCCCTTCCCGGACGCGAGGGCCCAGCCGGCGACGGCCAGGAACACTGCCAGGACGATCAACTCGCCGACGAGCATGACCCGGGTGACGACCGCAGTCATCCGGATCCCCACCGAGTTGACGATGGTGTTGACAGCGACGAAGCCGACCAGCCACAGCCACACTGGCACCGACGGCACCGTCGCGTGCATCGCCACCGACGCCACCAGGTACAGCAGCCCAGGCACCAGGACGTAGTCGAGCAGAATCACCCAGCCGGCAAGGAAGCCCACAGGGGCGCTGATCCCCCGGCCGGCGTAGTTGTAGACGCTGCCCGACATCGGGAACGCCTTGACCATCTGTGCGTACGAGAACGCGGTGAACACCAGCGCCACTACGCCGATCGCGTAGGCCAGGGCCACCATCCCACCAGAGCTGGTGTAGACGCAGCCGAAGATCGCCATCGGCGCGATCGGCACCATGTAAACCAGGCCGTATGCGATCAAGTCACGAAACCGCAGCTGGCGGGCCAACTCCTGCCGGTAGCCGTAGCGCGCTAGGTCATCTTGCTGATGCATCCAAGGGCCTCTCTCTTGCTGTTCATCGAGATTGAGTGGTGATGCCGGGGGCGCAATCGAGGTGTTTCCGCACCCTTGTTGGAGTGCCGAACTGCCGCTCGCGTCCACGCCGTCAGCGCCCAACTGCTTGTGTCGAGGTCGCCGGCTGGGATGTCCTCGGCAATCACCTCGGATGGGGTGGAGCAGCCCGGGGGCTCCGGACGCGGCTACCACCGCTGGAGGGCTGAGCGCCGTGGTCATGGAATCCCCAAGCTGTTTCGGATGGAGCGAACGCTCGGCACAGGCGTTGATTGGCAGGGAGGGCGTGCTGCACGAAATCGGCTGAGCGAGTGCGCGGCCGGTTCTGCGACGTAGCCCGTCCCTCGCCCAGCCGTGTCCGAGGCGTGGTCACGGACGGCCAGAAAGCTGCCGGGACGTTCAGTTGTTCGTCACTTATGGTTAGCGACACGATGCCGAAGGTCATACGGACGTGGCATGACCAAGAACGGATGTCGATATGCGTCGCAGGTATGACGGTGCCCGCTCAGCTGTTAGAACCTTGGAACACACCACCGTGCGACCCAACGCCGGTGGTCACACAAGGACGCCTCGATGACTGCGACTCACAAGCAGCGGTACTGCCGTTGCGGCACTCGTCTCGCCCGCGACAACACCGGCACGCGTTGCGCTCCGTGTCTGTCTCATGATCGAGAGCGCCTGCACGCGGCTCCCAAGTTTCCCCCCGATTTTTGGGATGAGGTCGTGCTGAGTGAGGCTCTTCAGAGCCGGCACATGGGCCGCGTGATCCGGGCTTGGCGGACGCACCCCTACCATGGCCGACACCCGATTTCTCAAGATCGCGTTGCTTCATGGGTGGGATTGACGCAGGCTCAGCTAAGCCGGATCGAGAACGGCCCGGCGCTCGCCCACCTTGATCGACTGGTGCAGTGGGCGGAGGTATTGCGAGTTCCAGCCGATCGGCTGTGGTTCGCATTGCCGATCACGGCTAACCAGCCGGCTGAGGGAGAGGACAGGGTGAAGCGACGCAAACTCATTGCGGCGGCCGGCGCGACGCTGGCAACCGGACTGTTGGGCGGCGCAAGCCCTGGCGGGGCGCTCAGCAACGACCGAGATGCGGTGGAAAGGTTCGCATGGGACCTCTGGCAGCACGGCGCGGGAGAACTGCACCGGTCCCAGATCCCGGAGGGCGTACGGCGTCACCTGGACCAGCACCCCCACGTCATGCGGACCCCTGACAACACCTACCGCTTCACAGATCCATCCCTGACGGACGTTCTCGTAGCTCATCGGGTGTTCGGCGACATCGCGCAAGGCAGTGGCCACCTGCTAGCCACCGCACAGACGAGCCACGCCATCGACTTGACGATCAGCGCGTTGACCGCCGACGACGAAGCCCGTCGAGGTTTGACCGCATGGATGCACCGAGGGCCGACTGCTGTACTTCGAGTGAATTCGGCTGGCATCCTCGCCAAGGTCGGTTCGCCGGACCTGAGCGATGCTGCCATCTCGGCCATTCGCGGCGACGACGAAGCCCGGCATCTCTATCTGACGGCCGTCGCGAGCCGCGTTCTCGAAGCGTCGTGGGACGAGGCCGCTCACCTCGCCGCATCGGTAGACGGACGAGTCGACCGAAGGATCGCCGGGTTGGCGTCGGGACGCGAAGCCTGGGCCGCTGAACGGCTGACGGTGGAGTTGACCAATCCGCGTGACGCTGCCGCGCGATGGTGCAGCGCCTTGCTGCTCGCCACGTTGCCCAACATGGCATTCGGCGCCACACGTGCGGCAGTCATGAGTGCGGTACCGCGCGAAACGTCTCGAGAGAATCTACGTGCCTATGCCGCTGTTCTGGCCGGCACCAACCCGCTAATGATCTAGGAGGTACCCATGAAGCTCCTCGCTGTGAAGCCTGGCGAAGAGGTGATGGAGACGCTGACCCGCCGCGCCGCTGAAGAAGGCATCACCAATGGCGCCATTGTGTCCCTCATCGGCGCCGTTGACGCCTGCGCGATCAGTAACATGCCCGCCACCGACCCGAAGTCCGACATCCTCAGCGAGTACCGCCAGCCTTTTGAGCTGAGCGGCACGGGCGAGATCGTCGACGGCAAGGTGCATGTGCACGTCGCCCTCGGTCGAGAGGGTGACATGGCGCTCGCGGGTCACCTCCACTGGGCGAAGGTCGAAACCTTCTTCGTCCACGCCTACATCGCCCCGCTCACAGCATGATCGGCATCTCGGTGTCTCGGGCACCCTCAGCACCCGGCTTTGCGGCATCGACTGCCGGCGGGGTAGCAGGGCCGCCGTGGTCGGCCTACGGGCTCGCTTCGACCACAAGCCCCGCGCCAAGGCCGTGGGCCTGCTCAGCATCGCCCGCCTACACAACGCGGGACGGTGGCCAGAGCTTTCGGCAATTGGGGCGGGTACGGGGGCTGCGGCGGATACGGCGGCTGGGGCTGAGGGTGTGGGTACGCGCCGGGGTCGGTGTCCACGGTGACTGATCCTCTCGGGCGGTCAAGTATCGTCCGACGGCAGTGGAGCGGCTACGGACGCAGGACCGGCCGTTTAGCCGATCCGGCATCGACCGAGCGCCACCGACCTGCCATTCCCCTCGTAGCGTGGAGGCCAGAGCTTGAGGGATAGAGGTTCATGGCTGAGACGAGACGCCAGTTCGATCCGGAGTTCCGGGCGGGTGCGGTGCGCATCGTGCGTGAGACGGGTAAGTCGATCGCCCAGGTCGCGCGTGACCTGGGCATCAACGACGGCACCCTTGCCAACTGGGTGAAGTAGGACCGTGAGACTCGCGGTGAGGCCGCTGCGGGGCAGTTGTCGGAGGACGAGCGGGCGGAGTTGGCCAGGTTGCGGCGGGAGAACGCGGAGCTGGCGATGGAGCGTGATGACGCCCCTATGTTTGTCAAGTCGCGGGAATCGACGTTGTCGCTGGTGACAGAGCTGCGGTGATAAGGGGGAAGATCTGTCGGGCGACGTAGCGCTTCAGGCAGCGGATGATCTCCTTCGTTGATTTGCCCTCGTGTGCCCGTTTGGTGGCGTAGTCACGGGTGCGTTGGTCGCGGCCGAGTCGGGTCAGGACGATGGTGTAGAGGGCGCTGTTGGCGCGCCGGTCGCCGCCGCGGTTGAGCCGACGACGGGTGGTCTTGCCCGAGGAGGCTTCCACGGGGTTGACGCCGCAGAGGGCGGCGAACGCGGCCTGGTTGGTCAGCCGGTCGGGGTTGTCGCCGGCGGTGATGAGTAGCGCCGCGGCGGTGTCGGGGCCGACGCCGTACTGGTCGAGCAGCTGCGGCGCGCAGGCGGCGATAGCGCTGCTCATCTGTTGTTGCAGGGCGCGGGTTTCGTCGGTGAGGGCCAGGACGCGGCGGGCCAGGCTGCGTAGGACCGTGGTGGTCGCCGCGTGGGTGCTGTAGTCGGTGGTGGAGGGTAGGGCTGCGCAGCGGCGGATCAGCGCGACGCGGCCGAGACCGCTCAGCGATTCCCGCAGTGTCGGGTCGGCGCGCACCAGCACGGCCTTGAGCTGGTTGATGGCCTGGGTGCGGGCCTTGACCGCCGAGTCCTTGGCAATCTTGAACATGCGGATCATCTCCACGGCGCCGTCGCCGCTCTTGGCCAGGCCGGTGGCCTGCCCGGACAGCACCGCGCGGGCGGCGTTCTCCGCGTCGATGGCGTCGGTCTTGCCGCGGCGTCGGCGCACCGCCCGGTCGGGCCGGTTGACCTCGATGACCTGCACCCCTTGGCGGTGCAGGTGCCGGGTCAGCGCGGTGCCGTGGGAGCTGGTTCCCTCCACACCCGCGCGGCGCAGCCGACCGTGTCCGCGCGCCCAGTCCACCATCGCGGTATAGCCGGCGGCGGTGGTCGGGAACGCCCGGGTGTCCACCAGTGCGCCCAGCACGGTGATCACGGCGGCGACGTGCGCGTCGTTGTGCGTGTCCACCCCGAGGATGATCTCCTCATCCATCGTGGCGGCGTTGGTCGGGACGTCGGCGGGCAACACCAGATCCTTCCACTCGGGAACAGGGATCGACGTCGACCGGACGTGGTGGTCAGGACTGTGACGGTGCCCATCGGCGAGGCCCCTATCGGGACACATCCACGCCCGGGTCGGGTCGGTGCCACCCAGGGACAAGGTCGACGGGTCATCACGAAGGCACCGGCAGGGCCAGTCTCAAGCTGGGTCAAACCCCGCCCGCCGGGCGGCACCGGTCCATCCTCACAGTCCTCAAGCGATCCGTGGTCCTGTGGGTCAAGGAAGCGACGGGCCGGTGAGCGTGGCCGGGTTCATCGCTTCCCAGAGGACCGAGCATGACGTGCCGCACGCGGTGGCCTGCCGGGCGTTGGGGGTGTCCGAGTCGTGGTTCTACAAGTGGCGCGACCGGCCGCCGACGCCCCGCGATGATCGGCGTGCCCGGCTGACAGCCGCGGTCAGGAAGGTCTTCGATGACTCGGGCGGCACCTACGGCAGCCCGCGCATCGGCATTGAGCTGCGCGAGCAGGGCTGGCAGGTCTCCGACAACACGATCGCGCAGCTCACGGCCGAGTGCGGCCTGGCTGCCCGTATCAAGCGCCGCCGGCGGAGCCTGACCCGTCAGGGCACACGTCCGGCCGCACCGGACCTGGTCAAGCGGGTGTTCACCGCACCGGCGCCGGATGTCGCCTGGTGCGGCGACATGACCGAGATCCGCACCGACGAGGGCAAGCTCTACCTGGCCACCGTCATCGACCTGTACTCCCGTCGCATCCTCGGCTACGCGATGGGCGCCCACCACGACGCTGGGCTGGTCGTCGCAGCGCTGAACATGGCCGCCGTCACCAGCGGCGGCAACGTTGAAGGGGTGATCTTTCACAGCGACAGGGGCAGCGAGTACACCTCGGCCGACTTCACCCGGGCATGCGCCCGATGGAAGGTACGCCAATCGATGGGCCGGGTCGGGTCGTGCTTCGACAACGCCGTCGCCGAGGCCACCTTCTCCACCATCAAGGTCGAGTACGTGCACCGCCGCCACTTCCGCACCCGTACCGAGGCCCGCCTGAAGATCGCGACCTGGATCACCGACTTCTACAACCGGCGCCGCCGGCACTCCGTCTGCGACTGGCGCTCACCCATCGACTATGAACGATCAGAGACCCGCGCCTTGGAGGCCCAGGCCGCATAACGGAGCCCTCCACGA
>NZ_JAEVHN010000040.1:0-21079 GCF_016803375.1 Micromonospora sp. 4G55 | reverse complement strand
ACTCGTCCGCGGCCCTCCGGCCTTACCGCCGGCGGTCGCGGGTCCACCGGTACGGCCGTCGTCGAGCGGCGCCGGCCGGCTTCCGGCAGCGGGTCCGGACCAGTCTCGACCTGATCCGCGCCAACCCCACCGGCCGGGTCGCACTCAAGATCTTCATTGCGATCGCCGGGGCGCTGGTCGTCACCCTCGGCCTCGCCCTGATCCCGCTGCCCGGCCCCGGCTGGCTGATCGTGATCGGCGGCCTCGCCATCTGGGCCGTCGAGTTCCACTGGGCCCGCCGGCTGCTCGCCTTCACCCGCCGGCACGTCCAGGCCTGGACCCGCTGGGCCACCACCCGGTCCCTGCCGGTCCGCGTCGCCCTCGGCTCCGTCGGCCTGATCTTCGTCGCCACGGTGGTGTGGCTCTCGCTCAAGTACAGCCTCGGCATCGACCTGGTGGCTCGGCTGATGCACTACCTCGCCACGCACTGACCGGGGTCGTGGCGCCGGGGTGCGGCGCGCGGGACCCGGATTTCCGGTCCGCTCACACGATCAGGTAGAGTCATCGGCGCTGAGGGCGATTAGCTCAGCGGGAGAGCGCTTCGTTCACACCGAAGAGGTCACTGGTTCGATCCCAGTATCGCCCACGCAGGTAGAGGCCCGGATCACATCGATGATTCGGGCCTCTTTCCATTCCTGAGTGACTATCTGAGTGACTACGGCTTCTCGCCGAAGATCGCATCCATGACTTGTGCGCCGCCGAGGAGCACTGGCCGGAGCTGGTGGCGGTAGACCTTCTCCGTCACGGTGGTGCCAGCGTGGCCGCAGAGGTCGGCGATGGCCTCCAACGGGACGCCCTGATCCGAGAGCAGGGACACGAAGCTGTGTCGCAGGTCTCGCGGCGTCCAGCCAGCCGGATCGAGGCCAGCGAGGGTCACGACTCGGCGGAAGGCCCGGCGGACGTTCGCCGCGTCGAGGGCAGTGCCGACAGTCGTCGTGAAGACCAGGCCGAGAGATTGCCAGTCCTTGCCGGCCTCGACCCGGTCGTGATTCTGCTGCTCGCGGTGAAGCCGCAGCGCGGTGACGCATCGCTGGGGAAGGGCGAGCGTCCGTCGCGACTTCTTGGTCTTGGTATCGCCTCCGTCCCGGACGGAGTGCCAGACATTCACGGAAGGCGGTAGTGGGGGATTGAGGTCGGGCCGACCGTCGAGGTCGACATGATCCCAACGCAGCGCACGCAGTTCCTCTGTGCGCGCTCCGGTGAGGAGCGACAGCACCACATACGCATGTAGACGCGTGCTCATAGCGGCATTCAGGACTGCATGAGCCTGGGCAAGAGTGAGGGACTCGGAGGGTCGGCCCTCCTGGCCGCGCGGGACGGTGCACAGCGCGACGACGTTGCGCTTCACCTTGTCCCGAGCCATGGCTCGGTTCACGGAGCGGTTGAGGCACCCGTGGAGTTCGCCGAGGGTGCGGGTGCTGAGGGTGGTGGCCTTGTCGGCTAGCCAGCGGTCGACGTCCTGGGCGCGAAGCTCGCGGAGCTTTCGAGCGCCCAACGCGGGGGTGATGTGGGTGCGGCACAGGATCTCGTACTTGCTCTTCGTGCGGTCTGATCGGCCGTTGAGTCCGTAGGTGAGCCAGTCGGTGATGGCGTCGGTGACGGTGTAGTGGTGCTCGGCGATGGCGAGCCCGTCTTCGTAGTCGCGGATCTTCTCCCGCAGTTTGGTGCGGGCTTCGGTCTTGGTCTTGCCGCTGCCTTTGCGCACGATGCGCTTGCCGGCTGGGGTGTAGCCGACGGTGACGGTGGCGATCCAGCGTTGCCGGGACTCGTCCCAGTGCAGGCCGCCTTCTCCTCGGGCGCGGCGGTTGGTCATCGGATGCCTCCCTTCCGGGCTTCCTCTTCGAGCAGATCGACGTAGGCGGTGATTGCAGCGGCGGGGACAAGGCGCGTGCGCCCCTGCTGGACGGTGCGCAGCCGACCGGCGCGGATCTGTTCGTAGATCACGGTCCGGGACAGGCTGAGCAGTCGCATGGCCTCGGTGATCCGGTAGAGCGCCCTGTCCGGCGCGTCGGTGGCGGGTGCGGTCAAACGGGGTGGTCCTTCCTGCTAGGGACTGCGGGCGTTGACACGTACGTGTCAAGCGGGGTGGGTTGGTTGACACGTACGTGTCAGCCGTGGTGCTCGCGCATGGCCTCACGGGCGACCTCTGCGCGCTCGCGGGCCATCGCGGCGGCGGTGTTGGCGAGCAGCGCGTCACCCGTGGTGAGCCAGCCGGAGCCGGTGTAGGCCAGGGTGTTGATGACGACGGTGGTTTCGGCGCCGTGCTCCTGGTCCTGGTCCTGGTCGACGGTGCGGCGCCATACGACGCGGGCGTCGCGCAGGATGCGGAAGGTGACGGAGTATCGGCGGCTTTTGGTGAGGAAGTGGCCGCCGAAGCCGAGCATGTGCGCCCACCTGCGCAGGCCGGTCCAGCCGTGCGCGCCGCCGAGGGTCCATGCGGCGTCGATGAGCCGTTCGGCGTGGGTGCCGTCGGGGCTGGCGTACAGGTCGATGGTGTCGCCGTTGAGGCGGCCGGAGGCGTGGCCGGTGGCTTCGGTGCTCTTGGTGGCGTACTTGGCGAGGTACGCGGCGACCATCGCGTCGGTGATGTCCCCGTCGCCAGCGAGGCGGACCGGGCGGATGTCGGCGTAGTGGCCTCTGCCTTCGTCGCCCCAGCCGATCGCCCAGCCGGACGGCTGGTGCGGATGGCCGTCGGTAGTGAAGCGGGTCGCAGCGGCGGCGTGCTCGACGGCCGCCACGAGGTCCAGCAGCCCGAGCGGTGCCGGGGGCGGGACGATCGCGCCGGGGCAGTCGGGCTCGTTGCCGTCGAGGCGGATGATGACGTGGTAGTGGACCACGCCCCGTCGTTGCACTTCGGCGACCTTGCCGTAGGAGAGGCGGAAGGAGCCCGCGGTGAGTCCGAACGCGCGGGCGGTCTTGGCCAGCTCGCGGCGGATGGCGATGGAGGTGCGCCGCCACAGCTCTCCGGCGGCGTGGTTGAAGACGACCTGGGCGTGGTGGTCGTAGCAGTCCAGGCACAGCGGCGTCCCGAGAGCCTTTTCGTCGGCGGCGTGCAGCCGCTGGCAGCGCAGGTCCACCCCGTGCGGACACAGCATCTCAGCGCGGCGGGGGCGGCACAGGATGGCCTGCCCGGTCTTGCTGGACCGGCGGGTGTGCACCGCACCGAACGACGGAGCAGTGAGCGTCACGAAAACGGCCGGGTGCCCGGAGACGGCGGTAGGGACGCCTTTGCCTCCAATGAGGCCGGCGCGGATGAGGTGGAAGGCGTCGCGGCGGTAGACCTCTGCGCAGGACGGGCAGACGGTGGCGCGGCGGTTGCCGCACGGCTTGTAGATCTGACCGTCCGGCATGTCCTCCGTCGACGCCAGGGCGAGGAGTTCCCCGGTGGCGGGGTTGATGGTGGCGCACTCGCCGGTCAGCCGCACGGGCCGGGTGCAGCCGGCGGCGGGGCGGACGTGGTGCAGCCAATCGAAGTAGTTCGGGTCCTGGGCGCGGAGCCGGCCCGTGTCGGCGGCGTCGACGGCGCGGCGACCCGAGACGAAGGGCTGTGGCCCCGGGCGACGTAGGCCGCCCGGGGTCACAGGTTCAATGGTGACCGTCACGCGGTGACCCGCGTGGAGGTCGTGGGCAGCTCACCGTAGATGCGGGTAGGCAGACCGGCGTAGTAGCCGGGCACCTGGTCGCGGTGGTTCTCCCACAGGAAGAGCAGCCGCACGAGCAGGTACACCTGGGGCAGGGTGATCCCTTCGGAGTCGGCCAGGATCTTCATCCGGCCGATCAGTTGGGTCGGTTCCCAGCCCCGCGACAGACGGGCCAGCCGAAGCGGACTCACGCCGCCACCACCGACGGGGCGGCGGTGCCGAGTGCCTGGTGCCAGGCGGTCAGCCCAGCGTTCGGGCGGGTCGCCCGGCGGTGCATCCGACCGAACTTCGCGGCGATCGACATCGCGTCGCCACGGTGGTCGAGACCGGGAAGCAGGGCCTCCCACTCCCGCCACTGGCAGCCGTCCAGGGCGGCCTTGATTCGGGCACCGATGTCCCGCACCGTCTCCCAGCCGAGGACAGTGATCTGGTCCCGCACGAGGCGGGCCATGTCCTCGTACGGCAGGTTCCCGTGAGTGGACCAACGGGCACCAGCGGCGAAGAACACCGCCTGCAACTCCCACTCGGTCAGGGAGCCCAGATCAGCAGGTGCCGACGCCTCGCGGGCGGTCGGCAGGTGGAACAGCTTGGCAGACGCCCCCGACGTCTGACCGGCGACAACGGCGCACGAGTCAAAAGCAGGGTTCGGGACGGGGACAGGGTTGCTGATGGGTCGCGGTCCAGGAGCCTCAACAGGGGTCGAAGCAACGAGCGAGCCAGGAAGCCCAGAGTTGGGCGCGGAGGCCGCACGTGCCGAGGTGTGATGACCCGAGGCAGCAGGAACAGGGACGCGGGTACGCTGAACAGGCATCGTGTGGTCCTTTCGCGAGGTAGACCGATGCGCCGGCCTCAGCGAGTTGCAGCTCGCTGGGGCCATCTATTTAGCTTGCATACAGCACCGGTGCTGTATCGGGGCCGACTTTACAGCACTGGTGCTGTAGACGGAAGGATCGAAGCTACTTGCCGTGGCGCGGGCGCGACGCCGCCCAGGTCTTGACCGTCTTGGGCCGCCAGGCAGGGGACCGACCGAACATCCGCTCTGGGGCGGGTGCCTGCTCCCGGGCCACGTACGCCGTCCAAGTGCCGCGCGTAATCCCGAGGTAGACGGCGCATTCCGCCGCTGTCCACCAGTCGTCGGGCAGCTCGGATGGATCGGTCGCCGGAGTCATCACCGCTCAGGATACGGGACGGGGCAGCACCCACGCTGTAGCGAATGCTGCCCCTCGCTCCGCTGCCGCTGGACTGACGATTCCGCCGCCGGGTCCGGGTAGCGCCATGGTTGATGCGGATCATGATGTAGATCTGCAAGCTCAGCAGAGTCGTGCCAACAATCATGGCGATCGCTGGCATCAGCAGAGAATTGGCCATGGCGCTGCCCTCCCCTTCGCTACTCGCTCGTCACGGTGTGCCTGTCTGGCTCACACTGAGAGTGGCGCGATCGACCGGGACCTATCGAGGTCCCGGTCAGGACCTCTGACGGACCACCGAAGGACAACCGGAGGACATCCGTTGAGGGCTGCCACGCAATGCGCAACCGTCGACGTAGGAGCCCAGAGCGAGAAGGGGAACAGGTGGCAAGCACACGCCGCACGCCCCGAACCATGCTGGAGTACCTCATCCAGCAACGCGAACGCACCTACGAGGAGATGGCCGACGCGTTCCTCCGGCTGGAGGAACCCGCCGCGATCAGCGCCCGTCACCTTGGCCGATTGGCCAGAGGCGAGCGAGGTTCAGCCGGCGCGACGCCCGCCACGAGGCGAGCGCTACAGGCAATGTTCGGCATGCCGCTTGAAGAACTCCTCCGGCCCTGGACTCCGGAACTTGTCATAGCCCAGCCGGCTACCGACGACGGCTCATTGGTGCTGCCGTCACCCGGCAACGAAAGGAGTCTGATCAGAATGGCAGCCGAACGAGCCCGTCGCTTCACCCTCCTCGCCGCCGAGAGCACTACCCCCGAGGCGGTCGAGCAGCTCCGCGACGATGTCCAGCGCCTGGCGCTGGCCTACCCGCAGCGCCCACTCACCGAACTGCTCGGCGACATGGTCGAAACCCAGGACACCCTGTTCGCCTTGCTGGAACGGCGGCAGACGCCGCAGCAGGCCCGACAACTGCACTTCCTCACCGCCGTCACGAGCGGACTTCTGGCCAAGGCGTCCCACGACCTCGCTGACCCGCATGCCGCGATGCTGCAAGCGCGCACCGCCGTGCTCTGCGCCGACCAGGCCGACCACAACGGGCTGAGAGCCTGGCTTCGTGGCCTGCAATTCATGGTCGCCTACTGGGCGGGCCGGTACGCAGAGGCCGTTCGGTACGCCGAGGCGGGCACCAACATCGCCGCCGGCACCGCCGGCACGACCTCCGTGTGGCTGCCGGTCAGCGCAGCCCGCGGCTACGCCGCACTCGGCAACAGCGCCAAGGCACTCACCGCGATCCGAGTCGCCGAGGAAGCATGGAACCGCGTCGAGCCGGACGAGGTCGACGAGCTGGGCGGCATCTGCACGTTCAACCAGCCTCGCACGCTCTACTACGCCGCCGATGCCCTCGCCTGGCTTCCCAACGAGGCGGACCAGGCAGTCGACCTCTCCACCCGCGCCGTCAATGCCTACGCCAACCCGAACGATCCCGCGTGGGCCTTCGGCGACCAAGCCGGTTCACACTCCGACCTGGCGATCGCACGGATCGCCGCCCGTGACTTGGAGGGCGCCGTCGAGGCCGTCACGCCGGTGCTCGAACTGCCTCCGAGCCAGCGCATCAACGGCATCGTGCACTCGGCGCAGCGCGTGCACCAGGCCGTCACCCGGGCCGGGCTGGCGGCCGAGGGACGCGACCTGCTCCAGCAGATCGAGGACTTCACGAGCACGCCTCTGAAGGCCCTTCCCAGGTAGGGCAAGATCGGGGCATGTACCCCGTGACATTGAAGGGCCGCGCAGTCATCCTGCGAGAGTTTCGCAGTGACGACGCGGCCCCTTCTCTTGCCCTCGTAGGCGACGAGCGTGTGACCCGGTGGCTCTCGTTCGACAACCGCGACCTCGAAGCCGCGACGGCGATGATCGAGGGAGCGGTGGCCCGAGCCAAGACGAAGCCCCGCAACGAGTACTACCTAGCAGTGACCCTGGCAGGTGACGAGCTGGTCGGGTTCGCCCGGCTTGGACTCGACGGCGTCAAGGCCGCGAAGCTCGGATACGCCATCCGTGCCGACCAGTGGGGCCACGGCTATGCGACCGACGCGGCGCGGACCCTGACCGACTTCGGCTTCCGCGAACTGGGCCTACACCGCATTTCCGCTGCCATCGGCCCCGATAACGCGACCTCGATTGCAGTGGCGCAGCGGCTTGGTATGGAGTATGAAGGACGAATCCGGGACCACGTCTTCACCAATGGAGCCTGGCGTGACTCGCTCCTGTATTCGGTCCTTGAGAACGAGTGGTAAGCATACTTCGGGAGTGAGAAGCCATGGCCCCTCTGCATCGCCCCGGCGATCCTGTCCAAACTCCTGTAGATCGAAAAATCTACGACGCTCTGATGGCGGACGTCGCCAAAGTAGATGATTTCGCACGCCGTTTGGACATCATTGTTATGACGCCTCCCGCCCCGAACAGTCCAGCGGATCGCGCTCGGGCGAGCCGGCTCGACGGCTACGCTTTCGACCAGGCGGCGACGGCACTGAGGGCAGCGATTGATCACCTACAGGCCTGGAGGGCTCTGCTGGCAGCCGGGTACATGCCCGCATATGCCCACTTTTCTCTGCTGCGTACCGTTCACGAATCCGCTCTTTTTGCCTACTGGCTAACCGAGCCTAGCTGTAGTGCCGAGGACAGGCGGGCGCGAGGCGTCGCCGCTCAGGCGGCAGACTTCGAGGAACGTCGCAAACTTGAGGAATCGATAGGGCGAACCGAAGTGACGCCGCCAGCCAAGCTTGCGATTGACCGCCTGAAAGACCTAATGCTTGAAGCGACAAACGCGGGACTCACGACTGCTAACCGCAAGGGACAGGAAGTTCTCTCGGTCCCCGTTCCTGCAACGGTAGAACTCTTTGATCGGTACGAGCAGGTAGGGGAGGGTGTGCGGGCACAGTTCATCTATCGACTCTACTCGGGCTATGCCCACGCGAAGCAGTGGGCCTTGACGCTGGGAGCCAAGCAGCAAGCTCCGTTCGATGAGTCGGGAAGAAGCCTTGCGCTGGTGGACGGAAGCGAGGCAACGGCGCTCGCGGCTACCCGTCGCGCCATCGGAATTATCGGGTGCGCCCTCCTTGCCTTCGAGGACTTGCGCCGCGCCAGCTCCTAGCCTTTACGGTTAGTAGGTGCGGCTATCGGGAGTCGTCGCTGCCAACGACTCGGCGGACTGCCTGACGAAAGTCGGCCACGGCCTTTACGACATCCTTCACCATGGGATCGTCGCCTCCGACGAGATTTCCGACCCTTAACGTATGATCGTGATTCTCGCGGTATGCCAGGCCGACGTCAGCATCTACGAGTTTTATCCAGGCGTCGAGCACATCGGACTCGGCCAGTAAGCGCAGTTCTGCGGTGATGTCTCCACGGGTAGCCACAGTCGAAGCGAAACCTTGGTGGTCAGCCATTGGTTCTGAGATGCGGTCAAGCCTTGCCTCAACGTCTTCAACGTAGGCCAAAGCCTTTAGGTACAGCGCGTGGCGTAGCTCTCTAAGTCGACTATTTGTCGCCAACTGCACGGATTGCCGTGCTGTCAGCAGTGGGCCGAAGACAGCGCCGGCGACCCCAGCGAGCGCGGCGACCGCGGTGCCAGCTACGCCATACAGGGCAATCTGTACTGTAGGGTCCATCGGTCGAGGCTACAGGCCCGGCGTGTCAAGCATGTCGCGTGACGGCACCCCTTAGCCCCGTCACTGTCGGGCTCCACTTGATGCGTTACGCACCTGTTCCAGTTGATGGGTGACAGTTCGTCGACCGACGGTGCCCGGTCGTCACACCGTGTGACGGATCCGCCGCTTGCTACCGAGCGACGGACAGTGCGCGCCAGGGACGCGCGGACAGCGGCATGTGCGTGCGTCCGCAGGGCTGGGCCGTCCCGCCTCAGGTTAGGGCCAGCATCCACTCCACGGCGTCGCGGGCGGCCGCGACGCCAGGCTCGCGAGACTGCGCGGTGAAGACGAGTACTCGGCCACCCTTGCGCGGGTACAGGTAAACAGCCTGCCGCCACGGTTCACCCTCGTGCTCGTACGCCAACTCGATGACCTGCACGTCACGGCTCATCTTGCGGCGGGCGACAACCGTCTGGCCCGGGGCGATCATCACGTCCGGGTCGGCGATGTGCACCGGGCCCTGCACGGAGATCGACGCGTCGTGTTCGCCGACGAGGCAGTATGGGTCGACGGTCGACTCGACGCTGAAACCGGACGGCCAGACCACACTGAAGCTGCTGGTCTCGATGACCCAGAACGGATGGTCCGGGCCGGGCTCCACGTCGACGATGCCGGGCGCGGCGTGCGCGTCCGCCGGATCGACGAGCGCCCTTGCCGGGCCGTCCGCCCGCCAGTTCGTCACAACCACAGCGTCGGACGCGGCGTCGGAACGTTCGAACGTGTACGGCCAATACGGCACCAGCACCACGCCGTAACCGGCGAGGCGGGCCAAGACGTGTCCCATGGGCGCGCACTGTAGTCATAGCACGCACCGATGGTTTCCCAGCCCTCCGCATTCACGGGGAGTACGGCACCTGACACGGGCTGGGACGCCCGCCGAGGGGCCGGCCCGCTTCCTTTCAGCTTTGACTACATACGCGCACATCGGCACGACAGGATGCCTACCCCACATGGGCCGGCTACAGGCAGTTACGGTCGCGCCGCCGGGCGGCGCGCACGATCGGCGGCATGAGAGTGCGTGAGCACCATGATCACCAGAAGACCAATGCAGGTCTTCGAGACCGCTCATTTCGCCACCGCTGGCGGACAACCGTGACCGAGTGCGCCTGCAAACGGCCTCCTCACGCGGTCAAGCAATTCGGTAGCACTTGTCGAGGAGAGCTGCGTAGCGTTTGGCGTCGTAAGACTCCTCCACCCACGCGATCTCGTCGAGGATCTCCCGGGCTTCATCGGTGCACAAAGTCGCGAGGTACTCCTTCGTCCTGGCCACGCCCGCCCCAAGCATCAGTTCCGCGTCGACGGCGCCGGTCGCGTCCATACTGGTGCGGCGGGCGCGGTGAACCAACAGCGCGTCCTCGACGGCGCCGACGTGCCAGAGCTGGACGGCGCAGATCCGCATCAGCTGCGTGTTGCCGGGGATGGTGCCCATTCCAGCGTAGATGTCCGCCTCGTGCCGGGTTTCGCGCATGAGGACATCCCGAACGATCGGGACCTGGTCGACGGCGACGCGCAAGCCGTAGGCGGCCAGGTGCTGGTCGGCGTCCCGCTCGTACTGGTCATAGATGTCCATCCCCATGCGCCCTGTGTAGCAGGAGCAGAGCGCATCGGCCAGACAGCGCTCTCGAACGGCGTCAGATCCGAATGAACCATGAGCGGTTCGCCAGGCAGAATACTGTCACCGCGCTGGTTGACCTCCGGTGCAACGTGCTCAGCGGCGCCGGCGGTTCTTCTTGCCCCGCCTGCCGCGCAACTGCCTGGTGCTGCGTCGTGCACTCGGAGGAACCTGGTTGAAGGTGGCGGCGAGGCTTCGCAGCGGGGTGACCTCGATGGCGGCGTCTCGGTCGGCAGTCTGAGGTTGAGGCTCGCCGCGGTAGCGAGACCCGCTCAGCGACCCGTCGGTCTCGTACAGCAGCAGCATTGACCGGCTCGACCGGGTCTGGTACTGCTTCGCGTCTATGTACTCACGGAGGTGGTCGATGCTCGCCCCTTCAGGCACGGCCGCCGCGGTAAGCAGCCAGGGCCCGGCACTGGTGGTGCCGTGAGTGGTCACGCTGCGCTCGATGTCGCCGCCACGCGCCTGGTGGCACTGCTCCTCCAGCTTCTTCCCGATGTCGCGTTGCGCGCTCTCACTCAGACCGACCAGGTCGGCGCCAAACCGAAGCCACCCGGGTGATTTGGCCGACTCGCTCGCCGCCAGGTACTGCTCGACCCACGGCTCCTCCTGCCGGGTCGGCTTAGGTGCTTGGGTGTCTGAGAGACCTTCGCGGCTATAGAACCACGCATCCAGCGGATCAGTGAGAGTGCCGAGCCGTACGCGGGACTGCTCCTCGTAGCGGCGCATGTCGGACGCCTTGATGGGCCTGTCGATTGGGAGTTGGGCCGCGACGTCCCGCGGGTCGGGCTCGAAGTACATGCCTCCGGTGACGAACCACATGAACATGTCGAGTTCGTCGACGCCGTTCACCATTGTTGCGAGCTTCCGGCCACGGCGACGCCGCAGGTACTCGAGGAACTGGGCGGAGTGGTCGATCGTGCGGCTGATGACGATTAGGTCGTGCATGCTCACGATCCACGGCACCTCGTCGGTATCGATGATGCCCTTGTGCGCGAGCTCGTTCATCGACAGCGACAGCGGGCCCATATCGTCGAGCATCACAATAATCGAGTGGATTTCCCTGACGGACGCCAGGTCAATCCACTCACCGCCGACGCTCCACACCCCCTGGTTGGTGCGGATCAGGTTGGTTAACCGGTCCGCCTGCTCGTTGCCCTCCTTGAGGGTCTTCTGCAAGTCTGAGGCCAACCGCTTGGCGTTGCCGCCGCGGGCCTTCTCTGTGACGGACCCGGCCTTCACCTCTACGCATAAGGCGACACCGTCGACGACGAACAGCAAGTCCGACTCGAACTCCCGGGTCTGGACGCCCGTCCGGTCGGCGTCTTTGCCCAGGCTTGCCGTGTGGTCAATGGAGACCGGGCCGATGTACTTCTGCCCCTCCCAGCGGGGCTCGACTCCGGCAAGCAGCTTGCTGAGCGCGGCAGCCGCCTTCGACTCGGAGTACACGGCCCGCCGCCCGTCGTACTTCGACCACACCTTGCCTGCACTCCCGCGCTTTCCGGCGGCGGCCGCGGCGAGCCCACGCTCGATGTTACGGCGCAGTTCGTCTTCACCCAGAAACCCGTTGAGGATGAGGTACTCGCCGTCGTCCGCGATGCACCCCCACGGCACCACACGCTCCCCCTGCGCGAACCTGATGACCGGGTTAGCCTCACTATCCGCCGGCCGGGAGGTGCTGAAATACTCCAGGACCGCCTTCGCCGTCGACTCCTCGACTCCGGCACGGCCTGCGGCCTCGACGGCCGACACAGCCCCAAACAGCCGGCACTCGTTCACCATGAGATTCATGTCGCGCCGGAACGCGTCAGGGTCGATGTCTTCGATGCCAGCACCCGACTGAACGACGTTTCCGACGCGGTCGCGCGCACCGAAGAACCGCTCGTTTAGCAGGGCCACCGACGCCTCGCGCACCGCCCGGATGTCGTCGAGGGTGAACCCGAGGGTATTCACCATGACGGTGGCAACGGTTGGATCACCCAAGAGCCCAGTGTTCAGTTCCTTTGCGATCGACTCGTACTGCCGTCCGCGGACCGAGAGCTCGTACCCCATGAACTCGCCCGCGAGAGCGCCGAGCGGCTGATCCACACGCTGACCCTGCAAGACGGCGCGCGTCTGGGCGGCCCTCACGATGTCGGCCGCCAGACCTAGTACCTTCCCGGGGTTGGGCTGCCCCGAGTTCTCCCCAGTCAGCGGCTGCCGGGGCAACCCCATGCCTAGGAGCGTGAGTGCGATGACGTCCTGAGCGGCCTGAGAGTTCTCGACCTGGCTCTGGCTCTCTCGCACTTCGCTGAAGTCCCACGGCCCCACCGCGAAACGAAGAAACGCGAGCGTGTCGAACGAGTCGTACTCATGCAGGCACTTCTCAAGCGCAAGGCGAGCGGACGCGATTGCCTCCCCGAGGTAAGTGAGGAGATCGTCAACATTGGACGCAGTCTGGGAGAGCTGCTGGAGATAGGTCGCGGCTCGGGTGAGGCTACCCGTCACGCCGGTGCCTACGACCTCCACCCGTCCATACTCGGAGTTCACGGCCCCAGTATGACGATCCCCACCGACATAGGAGCCCATCAGATCCGACGTCGTCGGGCTGGCTGGGATCCGAGATTGACCGGCTCGGCGGTGGCCGGCGAACACCCTCACGGGGGTGGGGAGGACCTGCTGGGTTGCATGGCTCGCCCGCAGAGACGGCCGGTTCAAGACCTGGATGTTGCCAGCCGCGGTGGAACAGCCGACGTCCACGCCGCGCCGACGGCGTGAGGCATCCGCTTATCGGCACGTCCGGACGGCAACCGGGCCAGCTCGGCGTGACGCTGTGTAGCACGCGGATCGCGGCAGATCCGGACATTCGATCGAAGGCCGCCCGCCGCGTGATTCCGGCTTCATGGGCACTGAACACCATGGGCTGCGGTCGGCCGAGTCACGTCCGCCGAGCGCGCCCGTTTCCCTCCAACGGGCTGTGCATCAGGGCGTATGCGATCTCCACTCGCACACCTAAGCTCCTCACGTGTATTTCGTGGAGCGGTCGCGCGTGGATTCTCCGTTCAGCAAGTTGGTCTTCCACGTGCCGGAAACGACGGTGCTCGGCTGGTTCCAGCGCGCCTGGCACCACGAGGACCCGGAAGCGCTTCTCGACGCCGAGATCGGCGGCGGCGCCTACGGTTTCGACTCGATCTTCGAGGCGATCGAGGAACACCGCCTGCCCTGCCCACAGACCCTCGACGAGCTGCGCGAACTCCTGGACGAGCACCTCTGGGTCGAATCTGACGACCCCATACGCCTCGACGAGCGGGGGCTGCGGGTGCGTACCAACGACGACGAGGTGGACCTGGCCTACTTCTTCCTCGAGGACGAGGCGGTCGTAGCCCACCCCGACCGGCTCGCGTACCTCGTAAACGACACTTGGCCGCTGCCTTCCGGCGCCGACGCGCCCGGCGCGACCTTCACCCCTGACGTGGCGCTCCGCGTCGTCGGCCCACCCGGGCCCGGTCCGGAGTCCGTCTACGCGGTCCGCGTCACCTGGCAGCACACCGACCACAACGGCACGAACCTGGACCAGCGGGAAGCGACCGTCTTCCCCGGCGTCAACCTGCCCGGACTTGCCGACCACCTACGCGGTATCGCCGATCCCGTGTCCCGGGAACGTTTCGACGCCGACCTGCTGCGGTCCCTCGTCGGACCCGGCGACGATGGCATCGGCCCCGCCATGGACCGATACGTCTGCCTCGAACCATACGACTTGTCGATTTTCGGAAAGTGGACCGCACCCAGCCACGAGCAGATCCTGCAATGGAAGCTGCCGCAGCCACCACCGGAGGCCCGCGTCGCGGTGGATGAGCACCTCGCCCAGGCCGCCCGCTACATCGACGACTTCTTCGGCCACGAACAACTGTTCCTCTTCGACACGCAATGGGCCGCCGCCCACCCCGACCTGGCGCTGTCCCTCCTCCGCTATGCCACCCACTGGGACCCGTTTGCGCCGTGACGGGTTCCCGAACATTCAGTTACGTCACGGGCTCCTGGCCGCCCGAATAGGTTCACCCCGGAGGCGGCGACTGAACTTGCCCCATCCGCTCTTCGGCAAAGCCGTGAGCGGCTGGCTATGTCCCGGAGGCCATGTATGCGGCCAGGATGTAGTTGGGGTGCCGGTCGAGGTTCTTGCGGGCTCGGTCGTAGCGCATGGTGGTTCGCGGGTCGGCGTGGCGGGCGGCGATCTGCACGTCGCGCAGGCTGACGCCGGCGTCGAGCATGGTTGTCACGAACGTGTGGCGCAGCATGTGCGGATGCATCCTCGGCATCCGGATCCCTGCGGCTTGGGCCAGGTGCTTGAGCCGGCGGGTGGCGGCGTGCCGGTCCATCCGCCCGCCGAGGCTGTTGCGCAGGATCGGCCCGGTGGTGCGGTCGTCGACGGCCCGGTCGATGGATCGGGCCACCGCGGGTGGCAGCGGGACGAGCACGATCTTGCCGCCTTTGCCGCGCACGCGCAGTACCCGGTGGCCGTGCTCCTCGCCCAGGTCGGCGATGCTGGCCCCGCAGGCTTCGAAGACCCGCAGGCCGAGCAGGCCCAGAAGGGCGACCAGGGCGAAGTCGTTCGGGTTGGTCGACAGCCGGGCGGTGGTGATCAGGGCCTCGAACTGCAGGTGACCCAGCCCGAGGGTCGGCGACTCGGCCGGCACCGTGGGCCGGCGGACGTAGTCGGCGGGCGAGTGTTCCAGGATGGCGTCGATGACGCAGACCCGATAGAACCCGACCACGACGGACAGGCGCCGCGAGACCGTCGAGGGCTGGTACCGGCGTACGTCCTGCAGCCAGCGCACGTACCGCTCGATGTCCACTCGTGCCGCAGCCAGCGGGTCGAGGTCTTGGTCGGTGCACCAGCGTAGGAAGACTCGCAGGTCGGACTCGGTATGGACGCGAGTCTGGCCACGGTAGCGGCCCAGGAAGGCAGACGCCGCGGCGCGTAGAACGAGCTGATCGGTAGGTACGACACCGGAAGCGGGAGCAGGGAAGGCAGCCATACATCACCGTGCGTCCCCAGCGGCGATGAACGCCAGCACGCCCGGAGCGGCATGAGCGGGCGCTTCGCCACGCCGATCACTGTTGGCCCGCGGCTACGCGGGGAACAGCTTCCAGTGCCCCTCGGAGACGACCTCGACGGTGCCGCCGGTCACCTTGATGGCCGTCTGGTCGTCGATTGCGTACGCCGGACCCGCGATCTCGGCCGCCCATCTCTCGGCACCAGCCATGGTGTTGTCCGGCTCGAGACCTAGGTGCGGGAAGATCGAGAAGTCGACGACCCCCAGTGTGCGGTCGTCGGGGGCGGACTGCCACTCGACGAAGTCCGCACCGATCCGGGGGGTCAGCACCATGCTCCCAGCACTCAACCCCACCCAGACGGTGTCCCGCAGCGACGGTAGGAGGTCCGCCAGCCCGGACTGCCGCATCCAGTGGCACAGGTACGTCGCATCGCCGCCGGCCACGAGCATGACGTCAGCCTCCCGGACCCAGGGGACCCACCGCTCCTCGCCGATGCTGGGCAGCGCTGTCAGCTCGAGGACGCCCAGCGACTTCCAGCCCAGGTCGCACATGGGTAGCGGCGTCTGACCGGTGATGAAGCGCCAGGCCGAGGCTGGCCCGCCCATGGGGTGGGCCGCCGTAGGGATGCAGAGGGCACTGGAGTCGGCGATCGGCTTGCCCAGCAGGTCGACCAGCGCATCGCGGATGCTCGGGTTCTGGACGCCTGCGGACGTGAGAAGAAGCTTCACGCTTGCCTCCTGTACGTAGCGGTCATGACGCTCTCCCCGAGAGTCGGGAGATGGGTGCATGGGAGTACAGACTGGACTCCATAACGAAACTCATCGCCGTTGCGACCCCTCAAGCCCCCCGCACGCACATCGGCAAATCCGGTCGTTCGTAGCGACGCTCCGCGGCAGATGAGTGCCCTGGCCTGTTCGCTTGTGTGCCTTGCTGAACGAGAACCAGTGCCGGGTCATGGATTGCCTTCCGTCCCGGTCGCAGGTTCGTGGATCGCCGGCGTGTGGCGGTGTCGTCTGGGTTCACGGGGGCGCTGATTCGGCACGGCCGGTGGTGAGTGGTCGGCGCGTAGGGCCATGGCGAAGGTGATCGCGCCAAGGGCGGCCAGGGTTGCTATGACGGCGAGGACTGTGCGTAGCCCGCTGAGTTGCAACGCCGGTCCGGCGGCGGTGTATCCGACGAATGCGGCCAAGTTTTCGGTGGTCGTCACTGCGGTCATCACGTGAGGTCGGATAGGTGCCGGGGTGCGTAGGGTGACGCGGGTGTTGACAGTTGCGGCTAGCAACGGCGTGGCCAGTCCGACTAGGAACAGTCCGCTGGCCACCGCGAGGGCCTGATCGACGAGTAGCAGCCACAGCGGGGCGCACTGCAGCATGGCGGCTCCGGTGAGGGCAGTGTTGTTCATCCGCCCGAGGCCAGCGACGGCCACCAGGCTGCCGATGGCGAGGCCGGCGCCGTTTGCCGCGGTGAGTAGTCCCAGCGTTCGGGGGTCGCCTCCCAGCTCATCCATGACCAGCACTTGCAGGCAGATGAACACGGCGGGGACCGAGATGGTCACCAACGTCAGGGCGAGCACGAAGAGCCGAAGTGCTCGATGGCGCAGCGCGTGGCGTAGGCCCGCGAACGTGGCGGCCCGCTCGTCGCTCGCACGAGGGGACTCCCTGTTCGTGTCTGCCACGACAGGAGCGGGCGGCCGGACGAAGGCGGCCAGGATGAGGTAGGAGATGAGGTACGTGCCGGCGTCGATCCAGAGGACCTGGGCTGGGCCGAGCAGGGCGATGAGTAGGCCGCCGAGGGCGGGTCCGGCGAGGGCGGCGACTCTGGTCGCACCGTCGATCAGGCTGTTGGCCTGGGCGAGGAGTTTCTCGTCGGTGCCCCGCGTCGGGCCGAGGAGGTCGGCCAGGATGAGCCGCTGCGAGGAGACATAAGGAGCAGTGAACACACCAAGACTGAACGAGACCACCAGCAGAGCCGGCAGGCTCAGCCATCCCGCCTGATGCAGCAGCGGAATCAGCGCCATCAGCGGTACGCGCGCCGCGTCGCAGATCAGCATGGTGCGCCGTACACCCAGCCGGGCCACGACCCTGCCGCTGGGCAGGCCCAAGGTCACGACGCCGAGGAACTCTGCGGCCAGGACCGCGCTCATCTTCACCGGCGACCCGGTGGTCACCAGGACGAACCACGGCAGCGCCAAGAGGGTGAGCCAGGAGCCGAAGGTGGACAACAGCTTCGCGACGAACAGGGCGAGCAGTCCTGGTGCGCGCAGCATCAGCTGGAGCCATCGTCCGTGGGAACGGCGTATCCGAAGAAGGCGACGCGGCGGGCATGCGGAGAGCGGGGTCGTGTGGTGGCGGTGTACTCGCCGATAATGGCTTTGATGCGCTCCGTTGCCTCTACCAATTCGTCGGGGTCGAGGTAGCCGATGTCTTCGCCGACCCAGGCCGCTTCCTGCCAGGCGGTGTCGAAGTCGTCCTGGTGGCGTTGGTAGGCGTCGAGGGCGGCGATCCGTTGGGCGATGAACTGCTCTCGCAGCGCCCGGGAGGCGGCGACGAACTCCGGCGAGCCGTCACCGGTCGCTGACCAGGTGATCCCTCGGCTGGTTGCTCGCCATGGCCGTTCGCGTCCTTCAGCCAGTTCGGGTGCGGGCTCGACGAGGCCCCACTTGGCCAGCTGGCCGATGTGATAGCTGATGGATGCCGTGGACTCGCCGGTCCGGTCGGCCAGCTTTCGCCCGGAGGCCGGACCGTCGACAGTGAGCAGTTCGAGAAGCTTGAGCCGGATGGGATGGGCGAGCGCGCGCAGCGCCTGCGGATCGGTGATTTGCTTCTTCTGACCGGACGACATTGAGCCAACATATCTTGGCCAACACTTCTTTGCCAAGGCATGTTGGGTGCTAGTCGAGTTCCTGAGTCTGCACCTCGGTGTTGCCGGGAGCCCGAAGACGACTCAGGTCGATGTCATCTGGCACTCGCCAGCAGCCGAGTTCGGCGCGCTCAACTCGGCAGATCCACGCACACTCAGCGGCATGACAGTGCACCCGATCTCGGGACCAGTCGTTGACGCGATGGCAGCGGTCGAGAAACCGGCGCGATGCCTGCCAGAATGACACGATGATTGACGACGCGGGTGCCGTGATACTTCGTGAGGTCGTGTCCCGCGCCGCCCGCGCGATCGCTGACGGAAGCGCTCATTCCAGGCTCGACGAGGACCTGGTTAAGGCTGGGCTCCCGCCATCTACGAGCGGCGAGACCAAAGCTCAGCGTGGCGCGAGCAGCGCTGCGGCAGTCCCAGACGAGCAGCTCCGGGAGGTCGCGGTCGGCCTGGTGCAACGGAACTGCGGCCTCCACATGATCGATCGCATGACGGTCCAGGATCTTGTTTGGGCCGATGAGCACCCTCCTCCGATCCCGAAGCGGACACGTCGCGACCTCGCCCGGGCCTTGCCGGGGTGGATCCTGGTCGATCACGCCCAGCGATTCCACAACCTCCTAGCCACGCTGTTTGATCTGGGTCGCGGTGGCCTCTTTTTCGGCTTCGAGGACACCAGCCTCAGTGGGCAGATCGATCAGCACTTCTACCGTAACGACGACTGGACCGTCGAGCAGTTGTTCGACGAGCTCGGTGCGGTCGATCAGGCATCTGACCGCAGATTCGCTCTCTTCCTCGAAGGCATGGTGTCCGGCGAAACCGTGCCGGATGAAGACGCCCAACGCCGGCTGGTCGACGCGATCAATCCGCCGCTGGCTGGTATCGGGCTGGAGCTTCGGGAAACGGGCAGCACCGACGGTTACCCGACCTTCCACCTGGTGGCCACCGGATCCAGGACGGGCCGGCCCAAGCAGCTCATCTTCGCGTCCCCTAGGAAGCCAGATCTCCGGCTCATCGACGTCATCGACAGCGACGTCGAGGTGGTAGATGCCACCGGGGAAGTCCTCGTCTACGACCGGCCTATTGGCCCTGCCGGCCTCCGCTGGCGCGACCTGCAGAGTTGGTGGTCGGACACCCGTCAGGTCGAGGACGATCACCAAGCCAAGCGGGAGTTGTACCAGCGGCTCGGCAGCAGCGTGCCGCAGGGGTCCCGGCATCAGCTGCTCCTCTTCAGGCTTTACCACGACATTTACCGTGCCGCCCTCCAGGAGCTTCCGGCTCTCCTGCCCGAGGTCTGGCGCCACTGGGACCCGAAAACGGTGAAGGCCCGCGGTAAGGATGCGCTGGTGCAGTTCCGCATGGACTTCCTGCTGCTAGCACCGGCAGGCGCCCGAATCGTGCTGGAGGTCGACGGTCAGACGCACTACGCAAGCGAGCGGGAGGCCGCAGATGGCCAACGGCGCTGGCTCCCCGATGGCAACGAGTACGCGCGTACCGTGGCTGCCAGCCGTGACCTTAGCCTTGCTGGCTACGAGGTTTACCGGTTCGGCACGAACGAACTCCACGACGAGGGCCAAGCGCGCCCTCTGGTCACGGCCTTCTTCGACGATCTCTTCCGCCGGCACCACATTGTCCTACCGAGGTGAACAAGCGAGACATGAGCGATCTAGCAGGGCAACTTCTTCACTGGCTGAACGCCGTACTTAATGAGTCTGGCGACGATGAGCCGACTGCGCATGTCTCCTTTCCAAGCGATGAACTGCTTGCCGAGTATCTCAAAGACGTCGATGACCGAAGTGAGGAAGAAGTAAAATCCTTACTCCGTACAATGCTAAGTGCGACCACGTCCCAGGCAGATACGACGACTCACAGACTTCTCCACCAGATGCTGCAGGAGGGAAATCGTCCTCCGGATCTGACGCTAGCAGAGTCCTATCTTCGAATAGAGCGCAAGCTTCGCTACGGCGTTTCTGACGCTTGGGAGGGCGTGACCTGGGCGCTTGAAATGCTACCTTTCAAGCCCGGAAAATGCCTTCGCGCGCTAAACCTATACTTGGAAGCTCAGCACGGACTGCCCGATCTCCGCATCCATGCCATATCAGACGCTGCCGCCATTATTCGTGCCCGTTGGGTAAGCAGCGATAGCTCTCACGCCGGGCGAATAGATCTACTTAAGACGTTATCGCCTCGGATTTTTGAAGCACTCACTGCGTCACTGTGGGAGCATCTGGGGTATGACGTATCGCTAACAAAAAGCCAGGGCGACGGGGGATTTGACCTACGTGCCGAGGAGGTTTCTGGCGAGCGTCGAGACGTCGCGCTTGTCGAGTGCAAGTTGCGCAGTGACGATCCGGTAGGCGTAGAGATAGTTCGCGCATTGAACGGTATTCTTGATCATGAAAAATCTGTCCGGGGTGTAATCGTCACTACAACGCGATTCACTCGCGGCGCGATAGCTTTTGCGCGTGATAACCCCAGGCTTAACCTGCTTGACGCAGACGCGTTGGTGCCAATGCTGAATGAACATCTCGGCTTGGATTGGCACAAGAGGGTGGACATCTTTGCAAGAGCATTCCTTCAGGGCTCCTAAAAGGTCGATGCTCGTGCGCCAATCCGGCAGCCTCGGCCTGGCGAGCCGTCTCGTTGTCCTGTTGAGTGGCCGCGCCCTCCGTCTGCGATGCCGTCGAAGCGGCTCAGGGTGCGGCAAAACAGTAAGTATTGGATTCTGCTAGTCAGCAGCTGCGCCAACGCACTCTCATCGGCAGAAGCGGATGTTGCCGCATCCGCGTCGTCGGCCAGAGGTTCACAGTCGATAGCCAGCGAGTCGGGGATCCGCGTAACCCATCAAGCGGAGTCAACGTGTAACGCATCAACCGGAGTACGACACCTTAGCCCCGTCACTTTGGTGAGGACTTTCTATACGTCTTCAAGGCGGCCCGCTTCGCAGGCCGCGCGCGCCGCCGACCAGGGGCCGGCCCCAACGGGGCCGCCGCTCGGGGACCCCGCCGCCCTGGCGCAAGCGCCCGGCGGCACCCCGGCGGTTGC
>NZ_JAEVHN010000039.1:0-22051 GCF_016803375.1 Micromonospora sp. 4G55 | reverse complement strand
CGGCCGTCCGGGGACAGCGACTGGTTCACCGGGCCCACGGTCGCCGGGGTGCGTCCGACCCGGAACTGCTGGCCCGCGCGGGTGACCAGGTGAATGTCGCGCTGGCGGAGTGTGCCGGTGGCCTCGTCGAAGCCCCCCGGCTGCTCGACGTGGTACAGGAAGGCGGCCGCACCGACCGCGCGGTCGGTCGGGAGGTCCGCCAGGGCGGGCGGCGGAACCACCCGCGCCGGCAGCCCGGCCAGCAGGTCCCCGGGGGCGCCACGGCGGGAGCGGTGGCCTCCGCCGACGGGCCGTTGGTGCTCGGTCGCAGGGCCAGCACCCCGGCCGCGCCGCCGGCCAGCACCCCGGCCATGAGCACCGCGAGCCAGCCGCGTCCGCGTCCCCGGCGCGGCGTCGGTTCCTCCACCGTGGATTCCATCTCCGTCTCCCCCGTTCCGGGCGTCGCCGCCGCCTCGGGCACAGCGAAGCCGACGTCGACAGCGCCGTCAACGCGGTGGTGCGATCCGACGCACGATGTCGATCTGATCGAGACCGGTCAGGGTCGCGGCGCGGGTTCCACCCGGAACACCGGGTACCGGGCGGCGACCGCCTCGAACTCCACCAGCGGGGCGCGCCGGTCGACCGGCAGGTGCGGCCGGGCGAGGGGGGCCAGGTGGAGGTAGCGGCGCAGGATCGGGGCGCGCCGGGCGAGGTCGACCTCCCGCAGCAGCACGTGCTCCCGCCCGCCGTGGCGCAGCACCGCCCGTCCGCCGGCCGCCCGGACGTTGCGTACCCAGTCGGCGTTCTCGCCGAGCATGGACACCAGGTAGCGGTCACCGTCGAGATCGGCCACCACCACCGGCACGGCGATCCTCCGGCCGGTACGCCGCCCGGGTACTCGAGGGTGACCGCGCGGCGCGGGGCGAGCACCCCGGTGGCGAACTGGGCGGCGTCCACCCGGTTCATCACCCGGGCCAACCGGCTGGGGCGGTCACCCGGGTACAGCCGGCGCTGGGCCTCGTACAGCAGCTGCACGACACGGCGCACGTCCACCTCCTGCGGTCCCGACTCGAATGCGGCGTGCCGCGGTGCCCCGGCGCGCGCAGATCACGTCACGCGGCGACGGCGCGAGTCTCCAGTCTGCGCGCCGCCGACCGGCCAGGGGCGATTTGATGCCGGCCGGGTATTCCGGATGCCGCCACGGCGCGCAGGCGGCACACTCTCGCCCGATGAGCGACGGCGACGAGCACGGCTGGCAGTACGCCCCGTCCAGAACCCTGGCCGGGGCGTTGCAACGCGGGTTGGGCCGTGGCGCGCACCGCGCCATGGTGGACCCGGCGGCCCCCGACCTGGTCCGCGACTGCCTGCGCCGCGACCGGCGGTTCTGGTGGGTGGTGGACGAGCGCGCCGTCTACCTGGCCCGCCTGGTCCGGGACCTCGCACTGCCGCTGGAGCCGATCCTGCACGACTGGTACGACTCGCCCGACGAGGAGCACGACGACAACGCCTTCACCGCGACCCTGGAGGTCGTCGACGTGCTCGGCCGGGCCGGCGTCGAGGAGGCGGTCGAGGGGGTGCGCCGGTACGTCCGGGAGGGACCCCGGTGGAACGAGGCACTCACGCAGGTGGCGCGCACGTGGCCCGAGGTGTGGTGGGACGACCTGTACCCGGCGGTGATGCGCCGGCCGGACGCGCTGGCACAGGCCCGCGAGTGGCGGCGGTGCCTGCCGTGGCGGGCCTGGGCGGACCGCGACCCGCGCGTCGCCGACGCGGTGCGCGACGACGGACCGCGGCGGTCGCACCGGCCCGGGCGGGACGAGCCGTCGGCGGTGCTGCTGGAGATGCTGCGCGACCGGGGCCGCTCCGCCCAGTGGGCGGATGGTCCTGCGCGAACTGGGCTTCCGCCCACCCGAACCGGCCCTGCTCGACATGGCGGAGGAGTTGGCCGCCACCGGGCTGGCCGGTCCGCTGAGCCGGCCGCTGCTCGCCGTCGGTCCGCCGGCGCTGCCGGCCGCCCGCGCGTGGGTACGCGCCGACGCCCACCCGCTGACCTGGCCGACCCTGCAACTGCTCGCCGCCCACGGGGACGCCGGCGACGTCCCGGCGCTGCTGTCCGGGCTGGACTGGTTGAACACGCACGACGACCGGTGCGGCTACGACCAGCTCGTCGAAGGGCTGGCCCGGATCGGCGGAGCGCGGGCCCGGGAGGTCCTGCCCAGGCTGCGCCGGCTCTGGTTCAGCCCGCACTCCTACGAACGTGCCGCCTACCTCCGGGCGCACGCGGCGCTGGACCGGCCGGGGTGCACCGGCGCTTCGCCGAAGGACTGTGGGACTGCGAGGCGGACGTGCGGCTGCTGTCGGCCCGGCGGGTGGCGTTCGACGGCATGGCCCGGGAACGGTTGCGCTACCTGCGCGACGACCCGATCGAGACGGCCGAGGTGCGGGCGGCGGCCGCCGAGCGCCTGGAAGGGTGAGCCGGCGGGTCGCCGGTCGGTGAGCCGGCCGAGGATCGACCGGCCGACCGTAGCCGCCGTCAGCCCTCGGCGAGGACCTCCCGCAGGCGGTCGGCGAACCGCTTCGGGTCCTCCACGAAGCCGATGTGGCCACCGGGGAACATCGTCGGCGCGGTGCCGAGCGCCTCGGCCAGCGCCCGGGAGGTGAGATCGCAGACCTGGCCGGTCGACTCCTCGCCCAGGCCCACGACGACCCGGGTCGGGCCCTTCCGCAGCGCGGTGACGTCCGGCTGGAACCGGGTGGTCCCACGGATCATGTGGACGTACTGGAAGTGCTCGTCGGCGGCGGCCTGCGGGGCGGGTTCGCCGCCGAACATGCCCAGGACCACCGGCTCGGGCAGCTCGATGTTCGCGTTGGCGAGGAACTGCCGCCCGGCGCCCAGCCGGTCCCCGGCCAGGTACGTGGTGATCATGGCGTCCTCCCGGGCGAAGCGGTCCTCGCGGTCGTCGAGCAGGCCGATCAGCGGCGGCTCGTGCGCGATGACGGTGTGCGCCCGATCCGGGTGGGCCTGGGCGAGGGCGAGGACGGTCACCGCGCCGCCGCTGGAGCCCAGCACGGCGGCCGGGCCGGCGTCGAGGTGGGCGATCAGCCGGGCGACGTCGTCGGCGCGCAGCTGCGGCGTCGAGTCCTGGTGCGGGTCGTGCAACAGACTGCGGTTGATGCCCCGCGGGTCGGTGGTGAGCACGGTGTGGTCGGCGGCCAGCAGGTCGGCCAGCGGCGCGAACGCCCCGGCGTCCATCGGGGCGGCGACCAGCGCCACCAGCCGCCCCCGTCCGCGTACCTCGTAGTGCAGTCGCCCGTCGGGGACCGCCAGGGTCGCGGTGGTGACAGGTGCGGTGGATGTGCTGCTCATCGGGTCCTCCCGGATCGTGGCGTGCGCGCGTTCGCAGTGGAGACTTCCGTCGTACGGCAGAATCGTCGCTCGTGAGGGCTGTTTCTCCGCGCGTCGCCGACGACGCCCGCGACGCCGGGCTGGACCGGGCGCGCGAGGGCGACCCGGCCGCGTTCGCCGACCTGGTGGCGCCGCTGCGCCGGGAGCTGCACGCGCACTGCTATCGGATGCTCGGCTCCGCCCACGACGCCGACGACGCCCTTCAGGAGGCGCTGCTGCGGGCGTGGCGCGGGCTGCCCCGCTTCGAGGGGCGCAGCTCGCTGCGATCGTGGCTCTACACGGTGGCCACCCGTACCTGCCTGGACGCGGTGGCGGGGCGCGCCCGCCGGGCGCTTCCGGTCGACCTCGGCCCGGCCAGCGAGCGGGCGGTGCTGGACACCGCCCCGGCAGGCCACGTCGCCTGGCTGGGGCCCTACCCCGACGCCGGGCTCGCCGCCGGTCCGGCCGCCCCCGACGTACGCTACGAGCAGCGCGAGGCCGTCGAGCTGGCCTTCGTCGCGGCCCTGCAGCACCTGCCGGGCAACCAGCGGGCGGCGCTGCTGCTCTTCGAGGTGCTGGGCTTCTCCGCCGCCGAGATCGCCACCATGATGCGGACCTCGGTCACGTCGGTGAACTCCGCGCTGGCGCGCGCCCGACGGCTGGTGGCCGACCGGGTGCCGCCGGTCAGCCAGCAGCGGACCCTGCGCCACGTCGACGACACCCGGCTGCGGGAGATCGTCACCGGCTACGCGACCGCCCTGGAGAACGGCGACACCGAGGCGCTGGTCGCGCTGCTGACCGAGGACGTCACCTGGTCCATGCCGCCGCTGCCGCAGTGGTACCGGGGGCTGGTGGCGGTCACCGACTTCGCCCGCGAGCTGCCGATGACCCGGTGCGGCAGCTGGCGGCACCGGACGGTCGGCGCGAACGGGCAGCCGGCGGTGGCCTCGTACCTGCGCACGCAGGACGCGGGCCCGTACCCGGCCTGGTCGATCAACGTGCTGACGCTGCGGGACGGCCGGATCGCCGAGATCACCTCGTTCCTGGGGGCCGAGCACTTCGCCGGGTTCGGGCTGCCGGACTCGCTGCCACCGGCGGACGAGGACGGCAACGACCCGCCGCCCCGGTGACCGGGGGCGGCACGAAGACCCCGCCCTGCGGGTGACGCCGCGCGGGGCAGCTAGCCGACGCGGTCGAGGAAGCCCAGCACCCGCTCGGTGAGCAGCGCGGCCGCCGGCTCGTGGTAGGAAGGCAGGCTGCTGTCGGCGAACAGGTGCTGCGGACCGGGGTACAGGAACAGTTCGGCGTCCGGGGCCGCCGCGACCAGGGCGCGGGCCGCGTCGAGGTCACCCTCGTCGACGAAGAACTCGTCGGCGTCCATCCCGTGCACCTGGACCGGCACGCCCGCCGGCCACTCGCCGCCGAACTCGGACGTGGGAAGGCAGCTGTGGAAGAGCAGGGCACCCTTCGCGCCCGGTCGGGTCTGGGCCAGCAGTTGCGCCGGCATGACCCCGAGCGAGAACCCGGCGTACACCAGCCCGGCGGGCAGCCCCTCGGCGGTGAGCCGGCCGCGCTCCAGGATCGCGTCGAATCCGACCGTCCGGCCGTAGTCGAGGCCCTTCTCCAGGGTGTCGAAGGTATTCCCGTCGTAGAGATCCGGGGTGTGCACCGTGTGTCCGGCCTCCCTCAGGCGGTCGGCGAAGTCGCGGACACCCGGTGTCAGCCCCTGCGCGTGGTGGAACAACAGCACCTCAGCCATGCGACGTCCCTCTCCGTGGAATTCTGCTCGTGCGCGCCGTCCAGGATGATGCCCCGCACGCCCGACATTCTGGCGAGCCGGCACAACGCGCGCATGGGCTGGTTCCGCGAGCCGCCCGTCGAGGCGCACCCCGCACCAACCGGCGGACCCTCCGAGGTGGACGCAGTGGTGGACCCGAAAGCGCCCACGGGCCGACTCCCGCGGCTCGTGGCGTACAGCCGGATCGGGCGGCCCTGGGACGCCCGGTAAATCACAGGCGCCGCCGTCGGCACCGGCGGTACGGTCCGGCGATGCGGGATGCGGACGGATACTTCGGCGAAGCGGTGGCGGCGACCTACGACGAACCGACGAGCGAGATGTTCGACCCCGCCGTCGTGGCGGCCACGGTCGACGTGCTGGCCGAGCTCGCCGGCGCCGGCCGGGCCTTCGAGCTGGGCGTCGGGACCGGACGCGTCGCGCTGCCGCTGGCCGCCCGCGGTGTGCCGGTACACGGCATCGACCTGTCCCGGGCGATGGTCGACCGGCTGCGCGCCAAGCCCGGCGGCGACGCGATCGGCGTGACGATCGGCGATTTCGCCAGCACCCGGGTGGACGGGACGTTCTCGGTCGCGTACCTGGTCTTCAACACGATCATGAACCTGACCACCCAGGAGGCCCAGGTGGCCTGCTTCCGCAACGCCGCCGCGCACCTGGCCCCCGGCGGCTGCTTCGTGATCGAGGTACTGGTCCCCGAGCTGCGCCGGCTCCCGCCCGGCCAGAACGTGGTGCCCTTCCACGTCTCACCGACCGAATGGGCATACGACGTCTACGACGTCGCCACCCAGGCGACCAGTTCCAACTACGTCCGCATCGTCGACGGTCGCGGGGAGTACCGGTCGATTCCCTTCCGGTACGTGTGGCCGGCGGAACTGGACCTGATGGCCCAGCTCGCCGGGCTGCGGCTGCGGGACCGCTGGGACGGGTGGAACCGGGCGCCGTTCACCAGCGAGAGCCGCCAGCACGTCTCGGTCTGGGAGAAGCCCGCCGACTGAGCGCTGTGCGATCCTGGCGTTCTGGCCCGGTCCCGACCGACGGGGTGAGGCGTGGCGGACCGTTGGGGATCCAACCCCCGCTCGGACCACCTGCCGGGTGCCGCCGGTGACATGATGAGGCATGCCCGCGATCGAAGTGGTGCTCGGTGACATCACCGCCGAGGACGTCGACGCCATCGTCACCGCGGCCAACGAATCGCTGCTGGGTGGCGGTGGCGTGGACGGGGCGATCCACCGTGCGGCCGGGCCGCGACTGGCGCGGGCGGGTGCCGCGCTGGCGCCCTGCGACGCCGGTGACGCGGTCGCGACACCGGCGTTCGACCTCGACCCACCGGTGCGCCACGTCATCCACACGGTCGGCCCGGTGTGGGAGGGCGGCGGCCACGGCGAGGCCGACACCCTGGCGTCGTGCTACCGGCGCAGCCTCGCCGTCGCCGACGAGGTCGGCGCCCGCAGCGTCGCCTTCCCCGCCATCGCCACCGGCGTGTACGGCTTCCCGCCCGAGCAGGCGGCGACAATCGCGATCTCGACCATCAGGGCCACGCCCACCCGGGTCGAGCGCATCCGCCTGGTCGCCTTCGACGAAGCGACGTACCAGTTACTGACCACGGCGGCGCAGGAGTGAGCCACGACCGGTGGCCTTCGCGTCGAGCCGTGCAATGAGCCGGGCGCGCTGCGGTGGCACCGGGGCCGGCGTGTCGCCGGTCGGACCAGGGACGGCGTGTCGTGGTGGCGATGCCACCGGGGTTTGCTGAGCGCCGCGGCGCAGCACGCAGTTCGACAATCGCGGGTCGCCCGCCCCCGCATCGACTAGCGTTCACCATGGCGGTGTGAAGCCACCCGGGAGCACCGGTCGCTGCCCTGCCGCGTACCCGGGAGGCTCCGGTCGGCCGACGGACCTGGACGTTCCCCCGGCGCCCGAGCTGGCGACGCGGCGGTCAGTCGTCCCGACACCGACGGTCGGCGCCTCCGGGGATCAGTCCGAGGTTGAGAGGGCGGCCCGGCGTCGCGAGATCGAGAAGGCCGAAGTGATGGATGGTGGTCGCCGGCCGATAACGCGAGTGCCGGGCGGCGCACGGCGGACCGATCTGCTGGAGCTCTTCTTCGACCTCGCGGTCATCGCCACCCTGACCCTGACCTCGGAAAAGATGGCGACCGAGCCCAGCTGGACGAACATCGCCCAGGCACTGCTCGCCCTGTCGACACTCTGGGCGGTCTGGGTGACCACCACGTCGTTCACCGACCTCTACAGCCCTCAGGCGCGACCCGTCCAGCTCGTGATCCTCGGCATCATGTTCGGCGGCATGCTGATGTCGGCCGCGCTGCCGACCGCGTTCGACAACCACGGCCTGGTGTTCGGCGCCACCTGGGCCGGGATCAACTGGGGTCGGGCGTTGGTGGTCATCCCGTCGCTGCGGGGCCGGCCGGAGCAGCAACGCCCGAAGCGGGTCCTGCTCTGGACCACGGTGTCCGGGATCCTGTGGATCACCGGCCTGACTCCCTCCCCCGGTGCGCGTCTCGCCGTGTGGCTGGCCGCGCTGGCCGTGGACTACCTCGGTTTCGGCCTGCGGTTCCCGATCGCCGGGCGACCGCCGCTGCCCAGGTACGACGTGGTGCCGGAGCACCTGGCCGAGCGGTACCAGCAGATCTACGTCCTCACCCTGGGCGAGCTCATCCTGGTCAGCGTCCTCGCCCTGAGCGACATGCCGTTCAGTGCCAGCCGGATCACCGCGTTCGCCACCGCCTTCGTCGCGGCGGTGCTGCTGTGGTGGAGCTACGCCCGGGGAACCGGCGCCAGGCTGAGTACCGCCATCGAGCGGTCCCCGCACCGGGAACGGCTCGTCCAGACCAACCCGTACGTCCACTGGCTCATGGTGGTGGGCGTGGTCGGCGTCGCCACCGGATTCATGCGGATCATCGAGCACCCCACGGAGCGGCCGGACGACACCCTCACCGCGCTCATCCTGGGCGGCGTGGCCCTGTTCCTGCTGGGGCGGGCCGCCCTCGACCACGAGGTCCTCGGACACATCCCGCTCTCGCACGTGGTCGGTGTCCTCGCCGCCGTCGCCCTCGCGCCGGCCGCCCCGCACCTGCCGAACCTGGTCCTGGGCTTCGACACCACCATCGTCCTGCTGGGAGTCGCGGCGGTGGAGTTCTTCAGACGGCAGGGCTCGGACGGGTCTGCGGCCCGGGATGAGGGCTGAAGCCCCCATGCCGCCGGGATGACCGACCCTGACATCGGTGGCGGGGGTGGCCGAGAGAGCTGGCCCACCCACTTCTGCCGGGACCAGTGCGTCGAGGTATCTCGCTTGCCCGGTCGGATCTTGACCGACAGGATGCGGGACATGCTCGCCGATCTGTGGCCGCTGTACGGGCTCACCATCGTCACACCGCACCTGCGGCTGCGCCTGCCACGCGAGGAGGAACTGGCTGAGCTTGCCGACCTCGCAGGCCAGGGCGTGCATCGCCCCGGCGAGCGCCCGTTCCTGACCCCATGGACCGACGGCAGCTATGCGGACCGGGCGCGGTCCGTCCTGCAGACACACTGGGACCGGCTTGCCTCCTGGAACGTGGCAGCGTGGGCGCTCGGGATGGGCGTCTTCCGGGCGGGCCAGCCGATCGGCGTGGTCACACTTCGCGCACGGGACTTCCCGGTGGTGAGACAGGTGACGACCTCGGCCTGGCTCGGCGTGGATCATCAGGGTAAAGGCTACGGAACGGAGGCGAGGGCCGGACTGCTCACCCTTGCTTTCGATCATCTCGGCGCCACCGCCGCACTGACCGAGGTGTTCCAGGACAACCACTCGTCCCAAGGCGTATCGCGCAAGCTCGGCTACGAGCACGACGGAATCTCCGTCGATGCGCGCGACGGTGAGGCTCTCGTCTCCGACCGCCTGCGGCTGACCCTGCAGCGATGGCGCCAACGCGAGCGGCCGGCCGTGACGGTCGACGGCTTCGACGCCTGCCGGGCCTCGTTCGGCCTCTGATCCAGCCTCCGGAGCTGATAACGACCGCACGCCTCAGCGGCGCAGGGTGGTCGCCCGCTCCATGTGCGACAGCTTCTCGGGATTGCGCACGGCGTAGAGCCCGCTGATGAGACCGTCGTCGATACGCACCGCCACCACGGTGTCAATCTCGCCGCCCTGCCGGAAAATCAGCGCCGGGTAGCCGTTGACCTGCGCCGGCCGCAGCGACAGCCGGCCGGCGATCCTGCCCAGCCCGGCAACCAGCAGACGGGCCACCTTGTCGGCCCCCACCACGGGCCGCTGGACGGCCTGCTTGACTCCGCCACCGTCACCCAGGAGGACGACATCCGGTGCGAGGATGTCGAGCAGGCTCTGCAGATCGCCCGTCTCGGCCGCCCGCCGGAACGCCTCGAGCGCGTCTCGGGTCTCGGCCGCGGACACGGCCCCACGCGGCCGGCGCGCCGCGACGTGTGCCCGTGCCCGGTGCGCGATCTGGCGGACGGCGGCCTGGCTCTTGTCGACGGCTTCGGCGATCTCGTCGTACCCGACATCGAACACCTCGCGCAGCACGAACACCGCCCGCTCGGTCGGCGTGAGCGTCTCCAGCACCAGCAGCATCGCCATCGAGACGCTGTCGGCCAACTCGACGTCCTCGGCCACGTCGGGCGTGGTGAGCAGCGGCTCGGGCAGCCAGGGACCGACGTAGGACTCCCTGCGGCGGCCAAGCGTACGCAGCCGGCCGGGTGCCTGGCGGGTGGTGATCCGGACCAGGTAGGCACGTTGATCCCGCACCGTATCGAGATCGACGCCCGCCCACCGCAGCCAGGTCTCCTGCAGCACGTCCTCCGCATCGGCAGCCGAGCCGAGCATCTCGTAGGCGACGGTGAAGAGCAGGTTGCGGTGGGCGAGGAACGCCTCGGTGGCGAGGTCCGGGCGGTCGCGGCCGCTGCCCCTGCCACGATCCTCGGCTGCGGTCTGAGACGTGCCGACCATGGGTGACTCCTGTCCGCTCGCAACTGCGTCACCCATCAGATGCCGAACCCCGTCGTGGTGTGACACCGAGACGTCGTTGTGGTGGGCATCACATACCCACGCTGTCACAGGGATCCGAGCGCCGGCATCTCGTGTTCGTCCAGTGCCACACCACGAGGAAGGGCGAGATCATGGACGCTCGATTCAACATGCTCGACAACGAGATCGCCGTGAAGTTCTTCAAGCGGTTCGCCAACGCCAGCCTGGTGATCCATCAGTCGCCGCTGCCGAGGTCCACGCAGGAGCTGGTGTCGCTGCGCGCCAGCCAGATCAACGGCTGCGGTTGGTGCATCGACATGCACACCAAGGAGGCCGCGGCCGCCGGTGAAACCCCGGTCCGGCTCAACCTGGTCGCCGCCTGGCGCGAGTCCACCGTCTTCACCGAGGCCGAGCAGGCCGCGCTGGCACTCGCCGAGGAGGGCACCCGGCTCGCCGACGCCCACCACGGCGTGTCCGACGAGACCTGGGCTCAGGTACGCAAGCACTACGACGACGACCAGATCGCCGCGCTGGTCTCCCTGGTCGCCCTGATCAACGCGGCCAACCGGCTCGCGGTGATCGTGCACCAGCAGGGGGGTTCCTACGAGCCCGGCATGTTCGCCGCCGCGTTCAACTGATCGGCAGACGGATTCGGCCCGCCCAGGATCATCCGATCCTGGGCCGGGCCCGCGCATGTCTGGGCGTCACTTGGCCTTGAGCTGTTACCGGTCTACTTCCCTGTCCGGCACGGGATCGCAATTCGGGCGCTGAGCTGCACCAACGCTTGGCACCGGTGGTCGTGGTCGGTCGCCGCTGGTCCGCCTATGCCGGCCTGGCAACGGCCTGGACCTGCTGCTCGTCAACGATGCGTGCGGCCAGCGCGCCACGCGAAGGAGACCAGGGTGAGTCAGGAGCACCGCCGTCAGAAGCCTGTCGCTCAGCTCAGATCGGGCTACCCGGAGTCTCCGTCTCAACTGCGGAGTCCGAGACCCCGTTGATGAACCGCTGCCCTGCGTACGTAGCGAGCACCTGAACTACTTGGTCTTGTGATGCGCGGAGGGAGTCCAACGGCAGGAGGATGATGGAGGACCGGCCGTCGACCTTGTTCTGATACTCAGCCACCGTGCCCAGATCGGCGTCTGCCGACGGCACCAACAGCAGCCGCGGCGCGCCGGTGCTGTCCAACGTCCCCTGGTATGGCTCAAGTATCAACGCGTCAATCGACGCCCACGGTACGGACCGGTCGATGCCTGCCACGCGCAGCCGGAGTCCCGCCTCATCCAGCGTGATCGGCGCGGGACGGAACATACCGGCAAGACCGGCAAGAGCGCCCAGAACCATGATCAGGCCGACAACAAGCAGAGCGCCCGAGCCCAAAGGCACGACGAGGATTCTCAGCTCCCATCCGTTCTGGGAAGCCCAGATGATGCCGAGGCCCCCCACCAGGAAGAAGGCGATCCAGAAGAGGTTCGGACGACGGCGGTGAAGTTCCATCGAGGACTCCAGAGATCAGGGCAGATACTCCTTGGCCAAGGCCGTGGAGCAAGATCACGGTGAAGCTAGCAGTTGCGTTCTTGGGTGACAACGCCTCATGCACGTGCGTGCACCGGTCATTCCGTATCCCGTTGTCCAGCCCCGGCTGACGGGCCTTCGGGCTGCCCCGCTGTCCGCGCCAGCCGCCGGGCATCAGGCGTCGCGGCCGCAGAGCGCCAAGGGCAGCGGCCGGCGCGCCCCTGGCGGCGGCGCGTCCGGCCCGTCAAGGGCCGCCTTGAAGACGTACCGAACTATTGGACCGTCTCGCCAGCAGCCGGTGTGTCCTCCGTCGACTGATGTGCGACGCTCGTGCGCCAACTGATTCGCGACAGCCGGCGCGCGGAACCGGCATGAGCGCGCACCCTGGAGGATCGGTGGACCGCCGCCGACACCGTTTGATTCCGGTCCTTCGTCGGGCTCGACCGGGTGACGTAGCCGTAGTCGGCGTCGCTCACGGCTCAGCGCAAGTCGATCTCGACATGGTGTGCCACGAGCATGTCCAGCAGGTACTCCATGGTGATCGCCGGACCCAGTCGACGCCGGTCGTAGCCGGCGACGAGGTGCTCGCGGGCGATGGCCGAGTCGTGCCACACCAGCCGAAACGGTGCCCGCGCGCCGAACCTCCCGGCGAGACAGTCGTCGAGCGCGTCGAGGTTCCAGCCGAAGTATCCGCCCGGGCCGTTGATCGCCTCGCCGATCGCGCAGTAGAACCCTTCGATGTCGGTCACGAACCGGCCGTCAAGGTTGTACGTGGTGCCGGCCGGTCGGTCGGCTGCATCGGAGCGGCGGGCGAGCGCCATTCCGGCCCAGTGGTGGCGAAGCTCCCGGTCGTAGCCGGCCCACAGATTCTTCTCGGCGGGCCGTCGGGGGTACCAATGCTCCAGGATGCCGAGGATCCCCAGCGGCAGCGGTTCCCGCGGGTCGCTGTCGACGGTCACGTCGAGGAGTCCGGCACCGAGCCGCGAAGGCTCGCCCGCATCGACCGTTCCGGACACCACGGCGCCCATCACCCGGCCGACCGAACCATCGGCGGCCGCCATGTACACCTCGGCCTGGACCCGGCGGCGACGCAGGGCGGCCTTGGTCGACTGCCCAACCGCGCCGAGCGCGGTCAGCAATGGAGCTTCCGGTCGGCAACCGAGCAGCCGGACCTGCGGCACCGGCGGTGCAGCCTGCTCGCGGAACACGCCGGTGACATCCCGACAGGTACCATAGGGCACCTCGTCTCGGCCCAAGAGGACGAATTCCTTGACGTCGCCGGGACGTACCACCGCGTCCGTGCGGTCGTAGACGTGGACTAACCCGTCGAGGTCGATATCCACGGCTTCCGACATCGTGATGCTCGACCGTTGAGCGAGCACCACGACGTCGCCGAGATCCTCGCCCCACCAGAACGGCGGCGTGTCCGGCGGTGGCGGAGGCGCCATCAGCGAGATGTCACCCAGCCAGGCCCGTCCGGTGCCAAGTGCCTCGGCGGGCAGCCGATCGAGCACGTCGGCAAGCGCGCCGTCCGGGGTGCAGCCGACGAGCGTGAACCGCTCCCGCGGCCGGGGCGGCAGATCGACGAACAGTCCTTCGATCTCCGCGCACAGCGCCAGCGGGATGTCGTCCTCGTAGGAGCCCCCGGAGCCGACGTCACCAACAAGCAGCCAGCGCGGGCCGACCGGATGCTCCCACGTCCACCGCCGCTGCTCCGCCGGACGGTCAAGCCTCGGGACCGACGCTCGTCGTCACCCCGCGACCCTACCGGCTGCAGACGCTATAACCGGGGCGCGTTCGTGGCCGGCGGAGCATCAGCACCCTCACCTCAACGCCTCCGTCGCGAGCTGTGGAGATGAGCGTGATGGAGCAGCGGTACCGAGCCGTCCGGGACGTGCCGGGCGGCCCTCCGGCTCCGGAATGGGAAGCCATCGCGCCGGTCGTCGACCCAGCGATGGCAGCTCTACAAGGGCCGCAACGTCGAGCGCTGCTTCAACCGCACCGCCGCTGCCTTGCTGGCTGACGCCTTGCTCATAACTTTCTGGGCGTCTCGTCCGGGAGGGTCCGTCCGCGTTCGGGACCTCGGGCGATTGTCCAGGCCCGGCGGCTGGCGCATGTCCTCGTCCAGGCCGGTTGCTGTCGTCAGCTTCTCCCGCCGCGCCGCTAACATGCGGACGTGTGCCGATACGCCGAGACCACCTACAAGGTCCACTACGTGTGCGTGTCGTGCCGTCGTAGTCACAAGTACGCCTGGGACGGCGCGAAGCATCCATGTACGTCGTGTCGACAGCCGATGGTATTTGCTGGGCACGACTTCGCGGCGCCCCGTCGGCGGAACCACTCCGGGTGGGCTGCGGTAGCGGCAGTTCTCGGGGCGGGACTGCGCTACGAGGGTTTCGAGGTGTGCGGATGTTCGCGGGAGCCGAAGTTCCGGCCACGAACGCGCGCCCAAGTCCGAATGCGGCGGCGGGTCGCCAGCCGCCTCGGGTTGTCGGAGGCTGAGGCACTGGCTGCGCGCGAGCCCCACGACCTTGGTTGACACGGTGAGGCATCGCGAAGGCGCCGTTTCACAATGTCTTGCGCCCCGTCCACGCCCCCGTCTTCACCACGGCGAGCGGCCAGGTCGCTTCGATCGGCTCGGGCTGGCCCGGCATGCTCTCCAGCCGTAGGCGAACTGAGGCCAACCGGCCGGCTCGTATCGGCTGCCCCGTTTGCGGGAGTAGCGGCACGAGCGACAGCACGAACCCCCCCTAATTGTCGTGCTGTCGGCGCACGATCTCGGTGATCCAGATGGGCGCGAACGGAGACGTGCAGCCCGGGGAGGTCGGGTAGTCCTTGAGCACCTCCAGGCGCTCGCCGATGTCGATTGCACGGGGGCGGTGCTCGGCGTGCTCGATCCCAATCTGAGCCAGGCAGTGGTTCATCGCCCACTGCAGGCGATCCGGGGCGTTCTTCATCTCCGCCTCGATGACGTCGAGCAGTCCTGCGAGGTCGAGGCCCTCGGGCTTCTTCGCCACGCGTTCGGTGGTCAGCGCCCAGCCGGCACTCGCGACCACGGGATCCGGATCGGCGGACCAGGCCAGGCGCAGCTCTTCGGCGTGCGGGTTCTTCTTCACCACGTAGTTCACGAACCAGTCGTGCACCTTGGGTGCGCGCGCCTCGCGCAACATGACGTCCAACTCGTCACGCTCGAACGCCTTCGGGCGGCAAATCAGGATCGCCAGCAGTCTCGCCGCAGTGTCACCCGTCGCCCAGAGCTGGCACGCGAGTTCCTGCTGCGTCTTCAGCCGCTTCGCCAGCGCGCGCAGCTTGCCGAGGTTCACACCGTGATCATCACCGTGCTTCTCGTTCACCTCGCGTGCCCTCGGGTCCTCGAGCGCGGCCAGCTCGGCCATCACCTCGGCCACCGTCACCTCGGCCACCTCAGCCTCCCGTCCATCACGTGCAGGATGCAGCCTACGAAGGTAGCCGCCCTCCTGTCGTACACGCCGGTTCGGCGGCAGCCGGGCCTCTGCCACGACGCTCCGCTCCGTCTCTCGCCGACCCTCCGGCCAGTCGTCCCACACCGACGCGAGGCCGAGCAAGCGCTGGAGACACTCGGGCCAGCGCAGGTCTTCGCCATACCTGATGATCCGATTTGCGTGGTCGACCGGTGCGACCGTTCCAGCGCTCACGCGAGCGGCCCAACATCACCAGGTCGCCGGGGAAGCGTCCTCGCCTTCCTGGTCCTCGTCGTCGCACGAGCCTAGGACCGGGAGCTGGCCGGCCTTCATCGTGTCGATCGCTGTCACCGTGCTGCTGTGGCGCATCTACATCTACCGCGCCGGGGAGTTGCTGTCCGCAGCCATCGCAGCGGCCCCGATCCCGCCCGCCGCGCCCGATCCGCGTTCCACACCCATCTGGTCATGGTGGCCGGCATCGTGTTCACCGCTGTCGGCGTCGAACTCGTCATCACTCATCCACTCGGGCACGGCCAGCCGGCCTGGGTCGCCGTCATGCCCGGCGGACCCGCGCTGTTCCTCGCCGGGCGGGCTGCGTTCGAATACACGGTCTTCGCCCGCGTGTCCCCTAGCCGGCCGATCGGGCTGCTCGCGTTGGCCGCCTTGACACCCGCGATGCTGCACGTGCCGCTGCTGCTGTCCAGCGTCGCCGCCACCGCCGTACTCGCCGGCGTGGCCATCTCCGACGCGGCCCGCGCCCGCCGACACCCACCTGAGCCGCCGTTACCACCAGGCATACCAACATGACCGGCGACGGCCAGGTGCTGCCGTGATGCCTGACAAGATCGGGCTGTGCTGAGATCCGTTGAAGTCAGGACCGTGCTCGCGGTCCCAGACTCGCCGTTCCACAACCTGCACTGGCGCAGCAGGCTCGCCCTCAGCCTGGACTGCTTCGGCTGCGAGCGCACCGGACGCACCACGCTCTTCGAACTGGGTGCGGAACGGGCGGTCTGCTCTGGCACCGGCGATACCGGCGAGCACTACACCGCCGCCCGAATCGCCGCGTTCGACCACACCGACGAACGTGACCGGACAACCCTTCGGGCAGTCGTGGACTACTGGTGGGCACCCTTCCACGACGCGAAGCAAGCCCACCCGGCCCATGCCCTCACCCGCGCTCCTTGGGTCCGGCACTACCTCGGCTACTACTGCCCGGAGCACGACAAGCCTGGCGAGTTCTCCACCCAGACGAACCTTGTCCGCCCACAGTCCGCGGCCTGCCAGCACTGCTCCGCACCGATTGCGCAGAGCCACGAAGCGCCGCAGCTACGACTCCTGACCTGATCGGCCGGCGGATCTCCCCGGCCACGGCCTGCCGGACCGTGCCGGCCCCGGGGACGGCCCAGAAAGCTGACCGGACGGTGTTTGTGCAGCTCAGGCAGGGCGCCGCGTCACTTGGCGTTGAAGTAGTTCGCCTCCGGGTGGTGCACCACGATCGCGTCCGTCGCCTGCTCCGGCACCAGCTGGAACTCCTCGGACAGCTGCACCCCGATCCGCTCCGCGCCCAGCAGCTCCACGATCTTCGCCCGGTCCTCCAGGTCCGGGCAGGCCGGGTAGCCGAACGCGTACCGGCAGCCCCGGTAGTCGGTGCGCAGCAGGCCGGCCAGGTCCGCCGGGTCGTCGTCGGCGACGGTACGGCCACCGGGCAGGGTCAGCTCCGCGCGCACCCGCCGGTGCCAGTACTCGGCGAGCGCCTCGGTGAGCTGCACGGACAGCCCGTGCACCTCCAGGTAGTCGCGGTACTCGTTGCCGGCGAACATCTTCGCGGTGTACTCGCTGATCGGCTGCCCGACGGTGACCAGCTGCAACGCCACCACGTCCAGCTGGTCGCCCTTCGGGCGGAAGAAATCGGCCAGGCAGAGCCGGCGCTCCTGCCGCTGCCGAGGGAAGGAGAACCGGGCCCGCTCGACGCTGCCGTTCTCGTCGAGCACCACCAGGTCGTTGCCCTCGGCGTACGCGGGGAAGTAGCCGTACACCACCGCCGCCTCGAGGACCTTGTCGGCGATCAGCCGGTCCAGCCAGTAGCGCAGCCGGGGCCGGCCCTCGGTCTCCACCAGCTCCTCGTACGACGGGCCCTGGCCGCCCCGGGCACCGCGCAGCCCCCACTGCCCGAGGAAGGTGGCCCGCTCGTCGAGCAGCGCCGCGTAGTCGGCCAGCGGCACCCCCTTGACCACCCGGGTGCCGAAGAACGGCGGGGTGGGCACCGCCACATCGGTGGCGACGTCGGAGCGGACCGAGGCGTCGTGCAGCTCGGGCAACGCCTCGGTGACCATGGTGCGCTGCCGCTCCCGGCGGGCCCGCCGGGCGGCCAGGGCGGCCTCCCGCTCCGGGTCGACGACCGGCGCGCCACCGCGCTTGGCGGTCATCACCCGGTCCATCAGGGACAGCCCCTCGAAGGCGTCGCGGGCGTAGTGGACCTGGCCGGGGAACATCGACCGCAGGTCGTCCTCCACGTACGCGCGGGTGAGCGCGGCCCCGCCGAGCAGCACCGGCCAGCGTTCGGCCACCCCTCGGGAGGCCATCTCGGCCAGGTTCTCCTTCATGATCACGGTGCTCTTGACCAGCAGGCCGGACATCCCGATCGCGTCGGCCCGGTGCTCCTCGGCGGCGTCCAGGATCGCGCTGATCGGCTGCTTGATGCCGATGTTGACGACCTCGTAGCCGTTGTTGGACAGGATGATGTCGACCAGGTTCTTGCCGATGTCATGGACGTCGCCCCGGACGGTGGCGAGCACGATGCGGCCCTTGCCGCCGTCCTCGGCCGTCTCCATGTGCGGCTCCAGGTAGGCCACCGCGGTCTTCATCACCTCGGCGGACTGCAACACGAACGGCAGCTGCATCTGCCCCGAGCCGAACAGCTCACCGACGACCTTCATGCCGTCGAGCAGCAGGTCGTTGATGATCGACAGCGGCGAGCGGCCACCGGCCATCGCCGCGTCCAGGTCGGCCTCCAGGCCGTTGCGCTCGCCGTCGACGATCCGCCGCTTGAGCCGTTCGTCCAGCGGCAGCGCGGCCAACTCCTCGGCCCGCCCGGCCCGCGCCGACGCCGCGTCCACGCCCTCGAACGCCTCGATGAACCGCTGCACCGGGTCGTACCCCTCGCGGCGCCGGTCGTAGATGAGGTCCAGCGCCACCTCCCGCTGCTCGTCCGGGATCCGGCTGATCGGCAGGATCTTGCTGGCGTGCACGATGGCGCTGGTCAGGCCGGCCTGCTGGCACTCGTGCAGGAACACCGAGTTGAGCACCTGCCGGGCCGCCGGGTTGAGCCCGAACGAGACGTTGGAGATGCCGAGGGTGAAGTTGACGCCGGGGTAGCGGCGGGAGATCTCCCGAATCGCCTCGATCGTCTCGATGCCGTCGCGCCGCGTCTCCTCCTGCCCGGTGGCGATCGGGAAGGTCAGCGCGTCGATGAGGATGTCGGAGCGGTCCATCCCCCACCGTCCGGTGAGATCCTCGATCAGGCGGGCCGCGACCCGGACCTTCCACTCGGCGGTCCGCGCCTGCCCCTCCTCGTCGATCAGCAGCGCCACCACGGCGGCGCCGTGCTCCTTGACGACCGGCATCACCCGGGCGTAGCGGGACTCCGGCCCGTCACCGTCCTCGAAGTTCACCGAGTTGACCACGCACCGGCCGCCGAGCATCTCCAGCCCCGCCTCGATCACCGCGGGCTCGGTGGAGTCCAGCACGATCGGCAGGGTGGAGGCGGTCGCGAAGCGCCCGGCCAGCTCGCGCATGTCCTGCGTGCCGTCCCGGCCGACGTAGTCGACGCAGAGGTCGAGCAGGTGCGAGCCGTCCCGGGCCTGGCTGCGGGCGATCTCCACGCACGCCTGCCAGTCGGCGGCGAGCATCGCCTCCCGGAACGCCTTGGAACCGTTGGCGTTGGTCCGCTCCCCCACCATCAGCACCGAGGCGTCCTGCGCGAACGGCACCGGGTGGTAGATCGAGGAGACGCCGGCCTCGTGCTGCGGCTCGCGCGGAATCGGGGTCGCGCCGTGCAGTCGCTCGGCCAGCAGCCGGATGTGCTCCGGCGTGGTGCCGCAGCAGCCGCCGACCAGCCCCACGCCGTACTCGGCGACGAACCGCTCCAGCGCGTCGGCCAGCTCCACCGGGGTCAGCGGGAAGTACGCCCCGTCCGCCGTCAGCACCGGCAGGCCGGCGTTCGGCATCACCGACAGCGGGATCCGGGAGTGCTGGGACAGGTAGCGCAGGTGCTCGCCCATCTCGGCCGGGCCGGTCGAGCAGTTCAGCCCGATCAGGTCCACGCCCAGCGGCTCGATCGCCGCCAGCGCCGCCCCGATCTCGCTGCCCACCAGCATGGTGCCGGTGGTCTCCACCGCCACGTGGCAGATGATCGGCACCTTCCGGCCCAGCTCGGCCATCGCCCGGTGGCAGCCGACCACCGCCGCCTTGACCTGGAGCAGGTCCTGGCAGGTCTCCACGATCAGCGCGTCCGAGCCGCCCTCGATCAGGCCGGCGGCGTTCTCCTGGTACGCGTCGCGCAGCGTCGCGTACGCGGTGTGCCCGAGGGTGGGCAGCTTGGTGCCCGGACCGATCGAGCCGAGCACGAACCGGGGCCGCTCCGGGGTGGCGTACGCGTCGGCGGCCTCCCGGGCCAGGCGCGCGCCGGCCGCGGAGAGCTCCCGGATCCGCTCCGGGATGTCGTACTCGCCGAGGTTGGCGAGGTTGGCGCCGAAGGTGTTGGTCTCCACGCAGTCGGCCCCGGCGGCCAGGTACGCCTCGTGCACGCCGCGCACCACGTCCGGACGGGTGATGTTGAGGATCTCGTTGCACCCCTCCAGCCCCTCGAAGTCGTCGAGGGTCAGGTCGGCGGCGTGCAACATCGTCCCCATCGCCCCATCGGCGACGAGGATCCGGTCGGCCAGCACATCCAGCAACGAAGTCCGCACGGGTTCAGGTTAATGCGACGATGCGCCCGTCGGTCCACAGCCGTCGCCGGTCCCACATTCTGCCAGCGGGAACGCGCATCCCTTTCGTACCCTTTCGCCGGCTCGCCGGCGCGGCGGACCGGCGCGGCCGACGGGCCGCACCTGGCGCCGCCACGTAGGCTGGCGGACGTGAAGGACATCAGGGACGCCACCGTGCACGGCGGGCGGAGAACCGGGTCGGCGCCCGGCGCCGTCGGAGACGAGCAGGGTGAGGTGACGGCGTGACCGAGTTCGACGGGCTGCCGGTGCTGCGGTCCCCGGTGGCGATCGCCGCCTTCGAGGGCTGGAACGACGCCGCGGACGCCTCCACCGCCGCCGTGGAGCACCTGGAGCAGGTCTGGCAGGCCCGCCCGGTCACCGAGCTGGACCCGGAGGACTTCTACGACTTCCAGGTCAGCCGCCCGACCATCACGATGGCCGAGGGTGAGACCCGGCGGGTCGAGTGGCCCACCACGAAGTTCATGGTGGCCAGCCCCGAGGGCACCGAGCGGGACGTGGTGCTGATCCGTGGCATCGAGCCCAGCATGCGCTGGCGCACCTTCTGTGAGCAGGTGCTGGAGATCTGCCACAGCCTGGAGGTCGAGCGGGTGGTGCTGCTCGGCGCGCTGCTGGCCGACGTGCCGTACACCCGTCCCCTGCCGATCAGCGGCAGCGCCTCCGACGCCGAGGCCGCCCAGCGCTACCAGCTCACCCCCACCCGCTACGACGGGCCGACCGGCATCGTCGGGGTGTTGCAGGACGCCTGCACCCGGGCCGAGGTCGACGCGGTCTCGTTCTGGGTGCACGTGCCCCACTACGCCAACAACCCGCCCTGCCCGAAGGCCACCCTGGCCCTGCTGCACCGGGTCGAGGACGTGCTCGACCTGCCGGTGCCGATGGCCGACCTGGCCGAGGAGGCCGCCGAGTGGGAGCAGCGGGTGCGCGGCGCCGCCGAGCAGGACGCCGAGCTCGGTGAGTACGTCCGCGAGCTGGAGGAGCGGGTCGGCGACGCCGGCATCACCCCGCTAACCGGGGACGAGATCGCCCAGGAGTTCGAGAAGTACCTGCGCCGCCGGGGCGGTTCCGCCGGCCCCACGGCCGGCTCCTGGTAACACCCCCTTCGTCGTCGCATCGCGGACGTTCGCGTCCGGGGCCGGATTTGCGTGCGTGTCGAGGGTGGCGCCCGTCACGGTCTGTAGGGCATCCTAGGAACCTAGTGGTATGAGGAGGCGGGTGTGCAGATCAACCCGGGGGCCGCCGAGTTCCCGCACCGGCAGATCGCCGCGCAGCTCAAGACCCAGGTGCGCCGCGGCGACTGGGCCCCGGGCGAGCGGCTGCCGTCGATCCCGGCCATCGCCGAGATGTTCGGCGTGGCGAAGCAGACCGTGCAGCGCGCCGTCGACCAGCTGCGGGTCGAGGGCATCCTGATCACCAAGCCCGGCTCGGGTACGTACGTGCGGGGCACCCGGCGCCGGCTCAACCGGCTCTCCCGGGGCCGCTACGGCGGCTTCCGCGGCTACCACACCGACCTGGCCGCCCGGTACCGGCAGCAGCTGGTCTCCGTCGGCCGCTCCCCCGCCCCGCCGGAGGTCGCCGACGCGTTCGGGGTGTCCGACGGCACCGAGCTGCTCTGCCGCCGGCACCTGGTACGCACCGAGGACTCGCCGGTGGAGGTGGGCGCCTCCTGGTTCCTGCCGGCCGACACCGCGGGCACCTCGCTGGAACGGGCCGAGGCGTTCGGCCGCCCGCTCTACCAGGAGGCCGAGGAGGCCACCGGCCGCCGGTACGTCTCGGCCACCGACACGATCAGCGCCCGCCAGCCCAGCCGGGAAGAGGCCGAGATCCTCCAGATCCGGCCGGACACCCCCGTGCTGCACCTGCTGCACGTTGCCTACGACGAGAAGCGCAAGCCGATCGAGGTCGCCCAGGCCACCTGGCCCGGCCCGATGACCACCCTCACCGAGGAGTACAAGATCCCCGCCC
>NZ_JAEVHN010000038.1:0-22068 GCF_016803375.1 Micromonospora sp. 4G55 | reverse complement strand
GGAGGCCGGCCCGACGACGGTCGCGCCGCCGCCACTGGACCCGCGGACCGTGCCGGTCGCGTTCGTCGCCGGCCCGCAGCGGTCCGGCGCGAAGGGAGACGCTCCGCTGGACGTCTGCCTGGTCCTCGGCCGACCGGAGAAGGAGCGGACGGTGAAGCTGCCGCCCGCCGCGGCCGAGCGGCTCTACCGCGCCACCCGCTCGTACCCCGGTCCGTGCGCCGACTACGGGCCGCCGAAGCGGCTCGGCGACGGGACGGTGCGGATCTACTCCCAGCTCGCCGGTGCCCGGCCGGTGAGCCTCGGCTTCGTCCTCGACCGTCGGGCGCTCGGCGGCCTGCCGACCGAGCCGACAGACGGCGCGCACTGCTACGACGTCGACGGCGACGGTACGACCGACCCGGCCACCGAGTGCGTCCACGAGCACGAGTACCTGCTCGACCTGCCGCAGCGCTTCCGGGACGTGGTCGGCGGCCCGTTCCAGTGGGCCATGCTGAACTGGGACCCGCGCGGGCACGCCCCGGCCGAGATCTACGGCGCCCCTCACTTCGACCTGCACTTCTACCTTCAGGACCGGGCGGAGACGGCGGCCATCGGCACCGGGCCGTGCGGCGGCGGCAACCTGGTCGACTGCGCGGACTACGCCGAGGCGCGGCTGCCCGTGCCGGCCCGCTACCTGCCCGCCGACTACCTCGACATCGACGCCGTGGTGCCGGGCATGGGCAACCACCTCGGTGACCCGACGGCCCCCGAGTTCAACGGCCAGCCGTTCACCCACACCTTCATGTACGGCGCCTACGGCGGTGACATCACCTTTTACGAGCCGATGATCACGAGGGCCTGGCTGGCGGACCTCGCCGGCGGGCGGGCGGAGCCGTCCTGCCGGCCGCTCAAGCTCCCCGCGGCCTGGAAGGAGGCCGGCTGGTACCCGACCAGCTACTGCATGTCGTACCGGGCCAACCGGCAGGAGATCACCGTGGCGCTGACCGACTTCGTGTCGCGGCCCGCCTCCTGACCCCTCCACCCCTGCGGACGACCGGGAGATTCCGATGCGCTCAACTGATTCCACCATCAGCGACAACGGAGTCCGCCCGGTCGATCCGGCGGCCTACCGGGAGGCGATGGCCCGCTTCCCGACCGGCGTGACGATCGTGACCACGCACGACGAGGACGGCACCCCGTACGGCTTCACCGCGAGCTCGTTCTGCTCGGTGTCCCTCGACCCGCCCCTGGTGCTGGTCTGCCTGGACCGGTCGGCCAACTCGTTCCCCGTCTTCCAGCGCAGCCGCCACTTCGCGGTGAGCTTCCTGCGTTCCCACCACGTCGACCTGGCCAAGCGGTTCGCCAGCAAGAGCCCGGACAAGTTCGGCGCCGGCGGCTTCGTCCGCACCGACGGCGGGGCGACCGTGCTGCGCGAGGCGCTCGCCGCCGTCGAGTGCGTCATCGACAGCCGCCACGTGGCCGGGGACCACGTGATCCTGGTCGGCGGTGTCCAGCGGGTCGTCCTGCCCGACGAGGGGTCGCCGGTCGTCTACTTCGACCGCGGCTTCCGCGCGCTCTGCGGCGGCGACTGCCCCCACCCGGCGCAGCCCGGCGCGGGCCGTCCGGCCGACGGGGCGCGCCGGCCCTGACCTCATCCGCTCCGAATTTTCTTCCGGAAGGCGCCTGCCATGACGTTCACCTCGGCGATCAAACCCGTCACCGTCGACGACGAGACGTTGCGGGGCCACCTGCGCGACGGGGAGGCGCCCGCGCTGCTGATGACCGTGGCCCACCTGACCGGCGACCTGTCCGTGCTCCGCGACGACCTGCGCCCCAACGGCTGGCTCTTCCTGCCGCAGGGCGGGCTCTCCGCCGAGCAGCAGGCGCATGCCCGGGAGCTGGCGTTCGGGGCGCTGCGCCGCCTGCGCGACGGCGCCCCCGTGCCGCCGCTCGACCCGGCCGCCCTGCGGCACATCACCAGCTGGGCGATGGGCCGGGACACCAGCGACCTGCTTCCCCTGCTCGCCCAGGAGGTCGTCCTGCCGGGGGAGGACCCGAAGGCGCCGCAGTGGCACGGCGACGAGCTGGCACCCGGGCACGACGTCGAGGTCGCCATCGTCGGCGCCGGCATGAGCGGCCTGCTCGCCGCGTACCGGCTCAGCCAGGTCGGGGTGCCGGTCACCATCTACGAGAAGAACAGCGACGTCGGCGGCACCTGGTTCGAGAACCACTACCCCGGTTGCCGGGTCGACGTGCCGAGCCATCTCTACAGCTACTCCTTCGCGCCCCGGCTCGACTGGACGGACCACTTCGCCACCCACGAGGCGGTGCTGGACTACTTCCGGGACTTCGCGAAGCAGACCGGGGTGCACGAGCGCATCCGGTTCGACACCGAGGTGCGCGGCGCCGAGTGGGACGAGGCGACCGGCCGCTGGCGGCTCCACCTCGACACCCCCGACGGTCCGCGTACCACCGAATGCGCCGTGCTGGTCACCGCGGTGGGGCAACTGAACCGGCCGAACGTGCCCGACCTCCCGGGCCGGACCGACTTCACCGGCCCGGCCTTCCACTCCGCGCGCTGGGACCACTCGGTCGACCTCACCGGTCGACGGGTCGCGGTGATCGGCACCGGCGCCAGCGCCTTCCAGTTCATCCCCGAGGTGGCCGCGCAGGCCCGGGAACTGGTCGTCTTCCAGCGCAACGCGCCGTGGTTGCGGCCCACGCCGCACTACCACCACGCGGTGCCCGAAGGCGCCCGCTGGCTCTACGAGCACCTGCCGTACTACGCCGCCTGGCAACGCTTCTGGCTGCTGGCGCCGGGGTTGCACGGGGTGCTGGAGGGGTGGGTCGTCGACCCGGACTACCCGCCCACCGAGCGGGCGATCTCCGCGGTCAACGAGGAGTTGCGGGCCACCCTGGCGACGTATCTGGAGGGTCAGCTCGCCGACCGGCCGGACCTGCGCGACCGGGTGATGCCGCGCTACCCCGTCGGCGCGAAGCGGGTGCTGCGGGACAACGGCGCCTGGCTGTCGACGCTCAAGCAAGACCACGTGCGTCTGGTCACCGACCCGATCGAGCGGCTGACGCCGCGGGGCGTCCGCACGGCGGACGGCACCGAGCACTCCGTCGACGTCCTGATCTACGGCACCGGCTTCCAGGCGTCGCAGTTCCTCACCCCGATGCGGGTCACCGGCCGGGACGGTCGGGACCTGCACGAGACGTGGAACGGCGACGCCCGGGCCTACCTCGGTCTGACCGTGCCCGGGTTTCCCAACCTGTTCAGCCTGTACGGGCCGAACACCAACCTGTCGGGGCAGGGCGGCAGCATCATCTACTTCTCCGAGTGCGGCGTGACCTACCTGGTCGACGCGGTCCGTCAGCTGCTCGCCGGCGGACACCGCGCCGTGGAGGTCCGGCCGGAGGTCTTCGAGCGGCACAACACCTGGGTCGACGAGGCCAACGCGCTGCGGGCCTGGGGCTGGTCGAAGGTGAGCAGCTGGTTCGTCAACCGGGCCGGGCGCTCCGCCCAGAACTGGCCCTTCCCGGCCCAGGAGTACTGGCGTCGCACCCGCCGGTTCGACCCGTCGGAGTACCTCATCCGCTGACCGCCCCCCCGTTGCGGCGGCCGGGTCGGCCGCGCCGCGGGGTCAGCGGTGACCGACCGGCGGGCGGGACGGGTAACGCTCGCCGGCGGCGGCGCCGGGCGGGGTCGACGCGTCGATCGCGGCGAGGTCGGCGGGGGAGAGCCGGACGCCCAGGGCGGCGACGTTCTCCTCCAGGTACCGGCGGCGCTTGGTGCCCGGGATCGGCACGACATCCGGCCCCTGCGCCAGCACCCAGGCCAGCGCGAGCTGACCCGGGGTGACCTCCCGCTCGGCGGCCAGCTTTCGCACCCGGGCCACCAGGGCGAGGTTGTGGTCGAGGTTGTCGCCCTGGAAGCGCGGGGTCCCGCGCCGGTAGTCGTCCTGCTCGAGCTGGTCGAGGCTCGCGATCGATCCGGTCAGCATCCCCCGGCCCAGCGGGCTGTACGCGACCAGACCGATGTTCAACTCCCGCAGCGTCGGCAGCAGGTCCGCCTCCGGCTCCCGGCTGAACAGCGAGTACTCGTACTGGCCCGCGGTGACGGGGTGCACGGCGTGGGCCCGGCGCACCACGTCGGCCGGCGCCTCCGAGATTCCGAGGTGCCTCACCTTGCCCGCCGCCACCAGCTCGGCCAGCGCCCCCCAGGTCTCCTCGACCGGCACCGCCGGGTCCACCCGGTGCTGGTAGTACAGGTCGATGTGGTCGACCCCCAGCCGGCGCAGCGACGCGTCGCAGGCCCGCCGCACGTACTCCGGGCGGCTGTTCAGGCCGAAGTAGCCGTCGTCCGGGCGGCGCTCCACCCCGAACTTGGTGGCCACCACCACCTCGTCCCGCCGCCCGGCGATGGCCTTCCCGAGCAGCTCCTCGTTGGTGAACGGTCCGTACATGTCGGAGGTGTCCAGCATGGTCACCCCGAGGTCCAGGGCCCGGCGGATGGTGGCGATCGATTCGGCGTCGTCGCGGCCGCCGTAGAACTCGCTCATGCCCATGCAGCCGAGGCCGAGTGCGGAGGTGACGAGGCGCTCGCCGAGCGTCCTGCTCTGCATCAGGGTCTTCCCTTCGGTTCCGGTGACCGTCACGGTCGTGACGGCTGGCTGGAGATCACGTAGCGGCGCAGCCGCAGTTCGGCGCCCTGGCCGAACAGCCGGCTGCCGGGCAGGCTGCTCCCGTCGACGAAGGCCTGCGAATGCGGCGCGCCGGCGACCGGGTCGAAGTAGTGGGCGTCCGCGGTGGTGAGCCGGACCAGTCCACTGGCGCTGCGGCCCGGCAGCGCGCCGTCGAGGATGGTGAACATGCCCATCCCTCCGGCGAGCTGCCGGGGGGCGACGGTCGTCGGCTCGCCGCCGTGGTCGAGCATCAGGTGCTCGCGGGACGGCAGGGGATGGCCGATGCGGTCCACGGAGAAGACCTCCTCCCCGTCGAGGAACCAACGCACCGTGCCGGCCGCCCGGTCGTAGGAGATCACCGCGTGGTGCTCGTCGTCGACGGTCCGGTCGGCCACCGGCACGGTGTGCAGGAAGGCGGCGTAGTCGCCGAGTTGACCGCGCGCGTGCGGCAGGCGCTCGTAGAACACGTACACCCGCTTGTTGGTGAGGAAGAAGTCGAAGACCATCGCCGTCTCGTGGTCGAGGACCGGCATCGCGACGGAGGCCAGCCGCAGGTCGTCCTCGGGGTCCGTGACCTGGTCACCGAAGGGGTGGCCGGACGTGCCGTAGGTGCGCCCCGAGAGCCACGTCTCGAACGACAGCACCCGCCCCGGTACGGCGTCGAAGCCCTGCACGCCCGTACCGGCCAGGTGCCGCGGGTAGGCCAGCCACTTGACGTGGTCCAGCGCGCCGGGCACCACCGGCCCGTGCTGCGCCTCCTGCCCGAGGGTGCGGACGAAGGCCGGCTCCGCGGTGGTCGGGTGCACGCCGGAGGAGACCGCCCGCAGGCCGTCGGCGGAGGTGGTGACCTCCGCGTCGTCGCCGACGTGCGGGCCGAAACCGTAGAGGCTCCACCGGGCGTCCGGCCCGGTGCAGTGGAACCCGTCCCGGAAGTCGTCCCAGACGATCCGGTACGGCTCCTCGCCGACGGTCTGGACGCCGGCGTTCGACACGGTGGTCACGGATGTGCTCCTAACCCCGGTCGGCGCGCGACCGGTGGGACCGAGGGAGGGGTGGAAGCCCGGACGCCCGACCGGGCGTCGCGGTCAGGCCGCCAGGCCCGCACGGAGGGCGGCCACCTGGTCGGCGAGGATCCGCCGGGAGACGGCCGCCTCGGCGACCGCGATCGAGGCGTGGAAGGTGCCGGGGTAGTAGCGAAGCTCCGTGCGGACCCCCGCCTGGATGAGCCGGTGCGCGTAGTCGATCGCCTCGTCGCGCAGCGGGTCGAACTCGCAGGCCACCACGAAGGCTGGGGGAAGTCCGGACAGGTCGGTGGCGCGGGCGGGGGCGCCAGCGCCGGCACGTCGGCGGCGCCGGCCCGCCCCCGCAGGTAGTGGCCCCAGCTCACCAGGGCGTTGGCCCGGTCCCACATCGGCGTGTCGGTGAAGGCCCGCGCCGACACGGTGTCGAGCCGGTCGTCCAGGGCGGGAAAGAGCAGGCACTGGTGCCGCAGGGCCGGGCCGCCACGGTCGCGTACGGCCAGGCAGAGCGCGGCGGCGAGGCCGCCGCCGGCGCTCTCCCCGCCGACGCCGATCCGGTCGGCGTCGACACCCAGCTCGGTGGCCTCCTTGGCCACCCACTCCAGTACGGCGTGACAGTCGTCGAGCGCGGCCGGGAACGGGTGTTCCGGGGCCAGCCGGTAGTCGACCGAGACGACGAGCGCCCCCACCTGATCGGCGATCCGGACACAGGTGTGGTGCACGCCGTCGACACCACCGATGACAAAGCCGCCCCAGTGCAGGTAGAGCAGCGCCGGGACCGGCCCGGCGACGGCGGGGCGGTAGAGCCGTACGGGCACGTCGGGGGCGTCCGGTGGACCGGGCGCCCGGGTGTCCGTGACCCGCACCGGCGTCGCCGGCGAATACGGCTGCTGGTGGGCCGCGATGGCGCGGGCGGCCGCCCGCGCCGTTCCGAGGTCGGCGTAGTCGACTCTCGGCAACCGGCTGGCCGGCTCGGTCAGCTCGGGATCGAAGGCGTACACGTCCTACCGCCTCTCGGGTCGGTTCCGGAAGTGCCGTCCACCGGCGCCCGGGTGGGGCCGGTGGACGGCGTGGGGAGCGTGGTCGCTCAGAAGGTGACGACGACCTTGCCCCGGGTGTGCTTGCCGACGAAGTCGGCCACCGCCTGCTGCGCCTCGGTGAACGGGTACGTCGCGGCGATCTCCACCGCGAGCCCGCCGTCGGCCGCCCGGTCGACGAGGCGCTGCAGCAGCCCCTCGCTCGCCTCGATGTGCGCGTAGGCGGCCGTGACGTCCCGCTCGAAGGCGGGCGGGCCGCCAGCCGGCGACACCAGGCGTCCACCCGGCCGGACCGCCGCCGCCGTGGCGGCGAGCCCCGGCCCGGCATTGATCAGGTCGACCACGACGTCCACCCCGCCGGGCTGTGCCCGGAGGGTCTCCTCCACGGTGTCCGCGGCGGTGTAGTCGATCGCCTCCGCGGCGCCGAGACCGCGGACGTAGTCGACCTCGTCCGGCCGGGCGGTGGCCAGCACCCGGACGCCGGCCTGCGCGGCGAGCTGCACGACGAACGAACCCACCCCGCCGGTGGCACCGACGACGAGCATCGTGGAATCCGGTGCCGGATCGGCCAGTTCGACGATGTTCGCCGCGGTCATCGCGGCGACCGGCAGCGCCGCGGCGGCGACCGGGCTCAGCGCCTGCGGCCGGGCCACCACCTCGGGCCCGTCCAGCGCCAACGCGTACTCCGCGACGGCGCCGCCGACCGGGTGGGTGAAGGCGATCACCTCGTCGCCGGGGCGGAAACGGGTCACCCCGTCACCGACCGCCTCGACGGTGCCGGCCGCGTCCAGGCCGAGCACGAAAGGGTGCCGGACCGGCATGATCTCCTTCATGACGCCGGTGGCCAGCTTGACGTCCAGCGGGTTGAGCGCCGCCGCCCGCAACCGGATCAGGATCTGGCCCGGTGCGGGGTCGGGCTTCGGCAGTTCGCCGACCACGAGCTGGTCGACGGGTCCGTAGGACTGTGCGATGAGGGCCTTCATGTCGATCGGCTTCCTTCCGAGGTGCCGGTGGCACCGGTGGTTGTCGCCCGCACCGGCGGGGCGGGCGGGTGCGGCGGCGCGGCGCGCCGCCAGGTGAGTACGCGTCGCTGCGCGCGTCCCGAGATCAGCGACGTGCCGTGCAGGACGAGCAGGTCGCCCTCCAGGGCCGCCTCGCGGACGAGTTCGGTGCCGACCAGGTGCGGGTGGGCGCTGACCAGGACGGTGTGGCGGATCTCGCCGCCCACCAACCGCCAGCTGCCGGCGTACCCCATGAACGTCTCGTCCCGTCCGGCCACCCCGGACGGGGTACCGGCGGGGCGACGGTCGGTGCGCATCATGCTGACCGACATGTGCCCGTCAGCGGTGTAGACGAGGACGCCGGCCGGTGCCGCGCCCAGCGGGCCCGGCGACCGGCGTCCCTCGTCGTCCAGGTCGAAGTAGGAGACGAGGTGCCACACGCCGGCCAACCTGCCCACCGGGACCGGCGTCGCGGGCCGGGAGGCGGTGTCGGCCCCGGTCATCGGGCTGGACCGCGCTGCACCGTGTAGCGACGGACCGACAGTTCCGCCCCCTGACCGAAGAGCCGACTGCCCGGGCGGCTCGCCTCGTCGACGAACCGCTGGGGGGTCGGCTCGCCGGCCACCGGGTCGACGTAGAAGCCGGGATCAGCCACCAGCCGGACCAGGCCGACGGGGGAGTGCCCGGGCAGGGCGCCGTCGAGCAGGGTGAGCATCCCCATGCCGAAGTTCAGCTGACGGGGCACGACCAGGGCCTCCGTGCCGCCGTGGTCGAGCATCAGGTGCTCCCGGCCGGGCAGGTGGTGACCGATCCGGTCGACCCGGAACACCTCCCGACCGTCGAGGAGCCAGCGGACGACGCCCGCGTCCCGGTCGTACGAGAGGGCGAGCTCGTGCTCGTCCTCCGGTGACCGGTCGGCCACCGGCACGCCGTACGAGAACGCCGCGTAGCGGCCCAGCGCGGCGCGGGCGAACGGGAGGCGTTCGTAGAAGGCGTACACCCGCCGGTTGGTCAGCAGGAAGTCGAAGATGACGTACGTCTCCGGGTCGACGGCGTTGATCCCCGTCGAGGCGAGCCGGAGGTCGTCCTCCGGATCGGTGACCTGGTCACCGAAGGGGTGCCCGGTGGTGCCGTGGGTGCGTCCGGACACCACGGCCGTGCCGGTGAGGACCTGTCCGGCCGGTACGTCGAAGCCCGGGGTGCCGTCCCCCGTCCGGTGGGTCGTGTAGACGAGCCACTTGACGTGGTCGAGGACGCCGGGGACCGCGCCCTGCGTGGTGTCCTGGGCGACGGTGCGGGTAAAGACCGGGCGCCCCTCGGGCCCCCCGGAGACCACAAGCAGCCCCTCGGCCGAGGTGTGCACCGTGCCGTCGTCGGCGACGTGCGGGCCGGCGGTGGTGTGCAACCACCGCGCGTCCGGCCCCGTGGTGCGGAATCCGTCGTGGAACTCGTCGTGGAAGAGGCGGCCAGGCGGAACCTCCGCGATGGACCGGGCCGGTGCCACGTCTGTCATGGGTGCTCCCTCGTGCCGGGGGTTTCCGTCGACGGTGAACCGTGCGACGTGCGGGCGGCGTGGGTCAGACGGCGGACCCGAGCAGCCGGGCGCTGACCGTGGCCAGCCGGTACCCCTGGTAGTTGGCGGCGGCGAGCACCTGCTCGCCCGGCAGGCCGCTGCCGCCGGCGTGGCCCGTGCCGTACGGGTTGCCGTGGGCGGCGTAGACGCTCGGGTCGGTGTAGCCGGGCGGGACGATCAGGCAGCCCCAGTGGTACATCGTGTTGTAGAGCGCGAGCAGGGTCGACTCGTTGCCGCCCTGCATGTTGCCCGCGCTGGTGAAGGCCGTCGCGGCCTTCCCGGACAGCTCACCGGCGGCCCAGAGCTGACCGGTGCCGTCCAGGAACTGCTTGAGCTGGGCGGAGACGTTGCCGTAACGGGTCGGGGTGCCGAAGGCGTAGGCGTCCGCCCAGCGCAGGTCGTCGTGGGTGGCGACCTCGACGTCGGCGGTGGCGGTGAGGTGCGCCCGCCACGCCGGGTTGCTGTCGATCGCGGCGTCCGGGGCCAGCTCGGGGACCCGACGGAGGCGTACCTCCGCACCGGCCTTGACGGCGCCCTCGGCGACGGCCTGCGCGAGGGCGTGCACGTTGCCGGTGGAGGAGTAGTAGATGACGGCGACCTTCGTGGTCATGGGCGTCCTTCCGCTGTGGAGGCGAGGGGAGAGGACGGCGGGGAAGCGCGCGAAGCTAAGCGGAACCCTCTCCGTTTGCGCCGAGAGTAACCGTCGTGGCGCATGCGTGCAACGACCCTCGTCCTGCCGTCCGGTCCGTCGCCCGATCGGGCGTCCTCCGATCGGCGGTGGTCGGGTCCTGCGGGTGGTTTTCCCGCAGCACCGGCACAATGGAGCAACCCGCGCCCCGGGTGGCACGGCGCGCCGACCGAGGGAGGGGCCAAGGAGGTGGCCGAACAACCTCCGGCCGAGCGGACGCCCGTGGCGCTCAGCCTGCCGATCGCCGGTCGACCGGTCGAGCGCGCCGACGCCGCGCGGAACCGGCGCAAGATCCTGGCGGCGGCGGCGGGGATCGTGTCCCGGGCCGGCATCACCGCCCTGTCGCTCGACGAGGTGGCCCGGGTGGCCGGGGTGGGCGTGGGCACGGTCTACCGCAGGTTCGGTGACCGGGCCGGGCTGATCTTCGCCCTGCTGGACGAGGAGGAGCGGCAGTTCCAGTCCGCCTTCATGCAGGGCCCGCCGCCGCTGGGCCCCGGCGGTCCGCCCGCCGAACGCGTCCGTGCGTTCCTGCACGCGCTCGTCGACCGGGTCGAGGCACAACGGGAACTGCTGGTCGCCGCCGAGACCAGCTCGCCGACGGCCCGGTTCACCAGTGGCCCGTACACCATCTACCACATCCACCTGGTCACGCTGCTCGGCCTCGCCCGGCCCGGGGTGGACGCCCACTTCGTGGCCGCGGCGCTGCTGGCCCCCCTCTCCGCCACGTTCCTGACCTTCCAGCGGCGCGAGCGCGGGTTCGCGGTCGACGCGGTCAAGGCCGGCCTCGACGACCTTCTGGGCCTGGGCCTGTAGTCGGTGCTCCAGCCGGGGTCGAGTCGTCTTCGACCGACCCCGGCGATGGTCCGGAGCGGGACACGACACGGCGACGGGACCAACCGCCCCCGCCGCCCGTGCCGTCGGATGTCCCGCCCGGACCGAGGAGGCATCCACCATGCGCGAGCAGAGTTCACCGGCCACGCGTCTCACGCCCACCGCGGTGGCGGACCTCGCCGCGGTGGCGGCACGCTGCGCCGCCGCGTCCGAGGCCGACCGCCGGCTCGACCCGGACGTCGTGCACGCCCTGATCGACGCCGGGTTCGCGCGTCACTTCGCGCCCACCCGGTACGGCGGCAACGCCGGCACCTTCACCGACCTGACCCGCGCCGTCGCCCGGATCGGCGAGGCCTGCACGGCGACGGCCTGGTGCGCCTCCCTGGTGGCGAACCTGGGCCGGATGGCGGGGCTGCTCCCGGCCGAGGGCCAGGCGGAGGTGTGGGCGGACGGTCCCGACGCGGTGGTGGTGGGGTCGTTGAGCCCGACCGGCCATGCCGAGTCGGTCTCCGGTGGCTGGCGGCTCTCCGGGCGGTGGGCCTACATCAGTGCCGTGGGCTTCGCGGACTGGGCGCTGCTCTGCGGCCAGGTCCCCGCCGACGGCCCGCCGGCGGCGCGGGTGTTCGCCGTGCCGCGCGCCGCGTACGAGATCACCGACACCTGGTTCAACGTGGGGATGGCCGCGACCGGGAGCAACAGCGTCGTCGTGCGGGACGTCCTCGTCCCGGACGCCAGGTCCTTCGACCGCGCGCACCTGTTCACCGGCGCCGCGGTCGCCTCCGCCGAGCCCTGTCACGTGGTGCCGCTGCCGGCGGTCAACGGGCTGTCGTTCGTCGCCCCCGTGCTCGGCGCGGCGCGCGGGATGGAACGGGCCTGGACCGGCCACGTCGCCGAGAAGATCCGCTCCGCCGCCGCCGGGTCCGGCCCGGTGCCGCCCCGGCGCGTCGAGCAGGACGTCACCCTCGCCCGGACCGCCGGCGAGATCGACGCCGCGGAACTGCTGCTGGAACGGGCGGCCGCCGTCGCCGACCAGGGCGCCGGCATCACCCCGCTGGAGACCAGCCGCAACCTGCGGGACTGCTCGCTCGCCATGGACCTGCTCGTGGAGGCGGTCAACCGGCTGTTCCGGGCGGCCGGCACGTCCGGGCACGCGACCAGCAGCCCGATGCAGCGCGCCTGGCGTGACGTCAACACCGCCAGCAGTCACGTGGCGCTGCAGTTCCCGCCAGCCGCCAGCGCCTACGCGGACCAGGTGTTCAAGATCTGAGCCCTGCGCCCGCCGATCGGCTTCCGTCGCGAGGAGAACCCATGTCCCGCACCACAGCTGTTTCCACCGACACCGACTGGCTGCTGTGCCGGGGTTGCCGCACCCCGGTCTACGGCAAGCGCCTGATCCGCAACCACCGGGTCTGCCCCGAGTGCGGCCTGCACCTGCCGCTCACCGCCGAGCAGCGGCTCGGGATGCTGGCCGACGAGGGGCGCTACGAGCCGCTGGCCGTCACGGTGACCAGCAGTGACCCGCTGCGCTTCGTCGACCGGGTGCCCTACGCCGACCGGCTCGCCGAAGCCCGCGCCCGCACCGGACTGAACGAGGCGGTGCTCTGCGCCCGGGCCACGGTGGAGGGTGTCCCGGTGATCATGGCGGTGATGGACTTCCGCTTCCTGGGCGGCAGCCTCGGCAGCGCCGTCGGCGAGCTGATCACCATCGCCGCCGAGACGGCGCTGGCCGAGCACACGCCGCTGATCATCGTGACGGCCTCCGGCGGCGCGCGGATGCAGGAGGGGGCGCTGTCGCTCATGCAGATGGCCAAGACCAGCGCCGCGCTGGGCGCCCTGGACCGCGCCGGCGTGCTGACCGTCTCGGTGATCACCGACCCGACGTACGGCGGGGTGGCGGCCTCCTTCGCGACGCTCACCGACGTGATCGTCGCCGAGCCGGGGGCCCGGCTGGGCTTCGCCGGTCGCCGGGTCATCGAGCAGACCATCCGCCAGGTCCTGCCCGAGGGGTTCCAGACGGCCGAGTTCCTGCTGGCCCGCGGCATGATCGACATGATCGTCGAGCGTGGGCGACTGCGCCAGGAACTGGGCCGGCTGCTGCGCGCGGCCACCTTCACCGGCGTACGCTCCGGGGGCCCCGCGCCGGCGGACCCGGTCGTCCGTGACCACCGTGCGCTGCCCGAGCCGGACCCGTGGCGGCACGTCTCCCAGGCGCGGGACCTCACCCGGCCGACGACGCTGGACTACCTGTCCCTCGCCTTCACCGACTTTCAGGAGCTGCACGGGGACCGGATCTCCGGCGACTGTCCGGCGGTGGTGGGTGGAACCGCGTGGCTGGACGGCCGGCCGGTGCTGGTGCTCGGCCAGCAGAAGGGGCACGACCCGGCCGAGCTGATGCGCCGCAACTTCGGCATGCCGGTGCCGGCCGGCTACCGGAAGGCGGCCCGGCTGATGCGGCTGGCCGAGAAGCTGGCCCTGCCGATCGTCACGCTCGTGGACACTCCCGGCGCCTATCCGGGGGCGGACGCCGAGGAGCAGGGCCAGGCGGTGGCGATCGCCGAGAACCTGCGCCTGATGGCCTTCCTGTCGGTGCCGGTGGTGACGGTGATCATCGGGGAGGGTGGCAGCGGTGGCGCGCTCGGTCTCGCGGTGGCCAACCGGGTGCTGATGTTCTCCAGCAGCGTCTACTCCGTGATCAGCCCGGAGGGCTGCGCCGCGATCGTCTGGAAGGACCCCGCCGCGGCCCCGCGTGCCGCCGCGGCGCTCGGGCTGGACGCCCGGATGCTGCTGCGCCTCGGTGTGGTCGACGGCGTACTGGTCGAGCCGGAGGGCGGTACCGGGGCGGACCCGCTGCGTGCGGCCGAGCTGCTCGGCGCAGCCCTGCGGGCGAGCCTGCACGAGCTGGGCGCGCTCGCCCCCGACCAGCTCGGCGCCGACCGGCGGGCCCGCTTCCGCCAGTTCGGCTCGGCCGTGACCGTCGAGGCGGAGCTGTTGACGATCAGCGGAGAGGTGCACTGAGCATGTTCAAGAAGATCCTGATCGCCAACCGGGGCGAGATCGCCCTGCGGATCGCCCGGTGCTGCCGGGAGCTCGGGATCCCGACGGTCGCCGTGCACTCCACCCGGGACCGTGACTCGGCCGTCGTCCAGGTCGCCGACCAGGCGGTGCAGATCGGTCCGGCGCCGCCCACCCGCAGCTACCTGAACGCGGCGCCGTGCTCCAGGCCGCCGAGCAGTCGGGCGCCGACGCCATCCATCCCGGGTACGGGTTCCTCTCCGAGTCACCGGACTTCGCCGACGCGTGCGAATCGCTCGGCGTCACCCTGATCGGTCCGCCCGCCTCCGTGATGGCGGAGCTGGGCGACAAGACCTCGGCCCGGGCCCTGATGACCCGCGCCGGCCTGCCGCTGCTGCCGGGCAGCGTCCACCCGCTGAGCCCCGAGGCGGCCGAGGAACTGGCGGCGACGATCGGATTCCCCGTCATCGTCAAGGCCGCCGCGGGCGGTGGCGGCCGCGGCATGCAGGTCGTCCACGACCGGGACAGCTTCCTCGACGAGTACCGCAGGACCCAGGCCACGGCCCAGATGCTTTTCGGCGACGGCCGGGTGTATGTCGAGAAGTACCTCCGCGACGCCCGGCACGTGGAGATCCAGGTGCTCTGCGACCGGTACGGTCGCGCCGTGCACCTGGGGGAGCGGGACTGCACCGTGCAGCGACGCCACCAGAAACTGGTGGAGGAGACGCCGGCGCCGGAGCTGCCCGTCGACCTCACCGAGCGGATGGGACGGTCCGCCGTCGACGGCGCGCTCGCGGCCGGTTACGTCGGCGCCGGCACCTTCGAGTTCCTGGTCGACCCGGACGGCAGCTACTACTTCATGGAGGTCAACTGCCGTATCCAGGTGGAGCATCCGGTGACGGAGATGGCGACCGGCATCGACCTGGTGCGGGAGCAGATCAAGATTGCCGCGGGTGAGCCGCTCGCGTTCACCCAGGACGACGTCCGGCCCCGCGGGGTGGCGATCGAGTGCCGGATCAACGCGGAGGACCCGGCGCGGGACTTCGCCCCGGCGCCCGGCCTGGTGACGGAGTTCGTGCCGCCCGGCGGCCCGTTCGTCCGGGTCGACTCCCATGTGCACGCCGGTTACGAGGTGCCGCCGAACTACGACTCGCTCCTGGCCAAGCTGGTGGTCTGGGCGCCCCGCCGCGACGAGGCCATCGCGCGCATGCTGCGGTCCCTGGCCGAGTTCCGCATCTCCGGGCCCCGCCTGCACACCACGGTGGACTTCCTGCGTGAGGTGCTCGACGATCCCCGGTTCCGGACCGCCACGCACACCACGGCCCTTGTCGACCAGCTGATGGACCGACGGTAACGGCGGTGCCGGACCAGGGTCCGGCACCGCCGTCTCGTGGCGCGGCTCTCGGCGCCGGCCCCTGTCGGGGCGGCGCCGATCGCGTCAGGGCAGCGTGATCGACTGCGAGTGCCGGAAGAAGTTCGTCGGGTCCCAGCGGGCCTTCACCTGCTGCAACCGGGGGTAGTTCTCCTTGTAGTACAGGGTTGACCACGGTACGCCGGAGCGGTTGATCTCGGGGTCGCGGATGTCCATGTCGGGCGAGTTGATGTAGCAGCCGTCGGTCTGGTCGTTGGGCACCGGGTAACCACCGGTGGCGGCGAACGTCTGGCCGTAGATGTCGCGCAGCCAGCCCACGTGCTGGGCGTCCTCCGCCGGGTTGATCCAGAAGTTCTCGTAGAGGGCCAGGAACGCCGAGTTGCGGTGCGGGTACGCGGTGGCGGTGGTGGCCACCTTGTTGACCTTGCCACCGGCGACCCCGGTGAGCTGGAGGGTCGCGTTGGGGTTCGCGTAGTCCTGGCGGGTCAGGTTCCGCCAGAGGGCCGCGATCTGGGTGTCGGTGAAGCTGCGGCGCAGGTACGCCGACTTCACCGCGCTGCGCATCGTCGGGTCCAGCATGGTGGCCGGGTTGCTGGTGCCGATGAGCCGGGTGGCCGCCAGCCACCGCAGCCGCCGGGGCGGGTACGGGGCCGTGATACCGGTGTCCCGGGTGACGGCGGCGAGGTAGTCGGCGAGCAGCTTCTCGGCGTCGGGCACGGCCGCGTCGATCTGGGTCAGCAGCCCCATGCCCCCGGCGGACCGGTGCGGGATGAACGCCACCCCGGACAGCGCGGTGTACGGGGAGTCGACGCCGGCGTTCTGCGCGTACCAGGTGCCGAAGTTGCGCACGAGGGTGGTGAACCTGGCCTGGTCGAGGGCCACCCAGGGCACCGGCACGTTGCTGACGAGCACCTCGCGCGGCGGACGGGGCAGCTGCTGGCCGGGGATGGTGCCGGAGGCGTTCGGCGAGCGGAACCAGTAGCGGGTGATGATGCCGAAGTTGCCGCCTCCGCCGCCCGCGCACGCCCACCACAGGTCCCGGTTCGGGTCGGTGGCGGCGCGGGAGGCGACCACGAGCCGGGCGACGCGGTTCGCGTCGACGACGACCATCTCGACCGCCTCGATGTGGTCGGCGACGACCCCGTGGCTGCGGGAGAGCAGTCCGTAGCCGCCGCCGGTGGCGTGTCCGCCGATGCCCACGGTCGGGCAGACACCGGCGGGCAGGGTGACGTTCCAGCCCTTCTGCAGCGTCTCGTACACGGCGATGAGCAGGGCTCCGGGCTCCACCGCGAAGGCCTGGCGGTTCTGGTCATAGGAGATCCGGTTCATCGCCGACATGTCGATGACGACCTTGCTGGCGGAGTGGTAGACGAAGTCCGCGTAGCAGTGCCCGCCGCTGCGCACGGAGACCCGCTTGCCGGCGTCGACCGCCTCCTGCACCGCCTGCAGCACCTGGGCCGACGAGGTGACCAGCCGGACGGCGTCGGGTGTCGCGACCCACCGCTGGTTGTTGCCGACGACGAGGTCGGGATAGCGCGGGTCGCCCGGGGTGACGGTCAGCGCGGGCGTCGTGGTGGTCGTGGCGGCCTGCGCGGGTGCTCCCGCGGCCATGCCCGCCACGGCGGTGCCCGCGACCGCGGCGGTCCCGCTGAGCAGGCTTCTCCTGCTGATGTGTGCCATGCCGTTCCTTCCCATTCGCATTCTCGGGGTGCGCGGACGTGTCCGGCGGGACCGGAGATCGCGACGGGCGACCGTTCGGGAAGAGACGCGGAGTTCGCGCGTGATTTCCGGCGCACGTGAGGCCCGTCGGCCCGGATGGGGCCGAGAACGAGTGCCGAATTCCACCCCCGTGGATGCTCGCCCGGTCCCGTGTACATCGGGTGCTGTCGGAACACTGAGCCGCAATCAATACGGTATTCGCGACGTCAATTCCGAAACAGCGTCGGAAGGTCCAATGTGATCACCCGAATGGGGGAGTCCTGTCGATTTTCCGCCACCACTTCGTTGACGTGGTGAATAGCTGACGATGAAACGAATGTCGGTGTCCGAATCCTCCCCTTCTTTACGTATGTCGGGACGCGATATCTGATGGATACAGACATCGATGTGACAGTGCGGTTCGTCACAGTTGGCCAAGCACCGCGCCCGTGGCTCAGAAATCGCGCCTCTTCCTGCGGAAACGATCCCTGCCGAGCCGTCGGGGACTGGGAAACAAGTGGCGCTGACGAGTGGCGAGCATGTGTAAACTGGCGCCCAGTAGCGGGAAGTGGAGGGCCCTCCACTTTGCTGGTCCGAGGGGGTGGCCATGGCCGTGACAAGGGGATCGGCCGCGCGTACCGACTTCTCACCGGCGTCGGAGCGGTGCGGATCAGACCGCTTTCCGGCTGTCCTTCCGGTCTATCGAGACCGGCGGAAGAATCACCGTGAGCGACGGGGGAGTACGTATGAGGTTCAACGTTCTGGGCCCACTGGAAATCATCACGGATGACGACCGGCCGATCGATGTGAGCCCGTCGAAAACTGGACAGGTGCTGGCATTGCTGATCGCCCGGTGCCCCGATGCGGTGGCGGTCGACACCCTCATTAGGGAATTGTGGGGCGAGAAGCCGCCGCGCAGCGCGGTCACCACCCTTCAGACGTACATCTATCACGGCCGGCGGATGTTGGCGCGCGAGTTGTCACCGCTCGGTCAGGACCTGGTGTCGACCAGGGCGCCCGGTTATGCCATGCGGATCGCGGCGCATGACGTGGACGTTAACGTCTTCGAACAACTCGTGCAGCGGGCGCGTGAATTGTTGGTCGACGACGAGCCGGAGGCAGCGCTGCGTGAACTCCGCACGGCACTCGACCTCTGGCGGGGCCCGGCGTTCGCCGGTCTGGCGGTCGGGGAGGTGCTGGCCGCGCACATCGCGCACCTCGACGAGGTGCGACTCCAGGCGACCCACCTGCGGATCACCGCGGAGCGCCGGCTCGGCCGCCACCTGGAACTCGTGGCGGAACTGCGTGGCCTCGTCGCCGCCCATCCGCTCAACGAGTCCTTCCACGCTCAGTTGATCGAAGTGCTCTACGAGTCGGGCCGCCGGGCGGAGGCGTTGCAGGCATATCAGAACCTGCGCGGCATCCTTGCCCGTGAGCTCGGGGTCGAGCCGACCGTCCAGGTGCAACGCTTGCAACTGACCGTCCTGCAGGGGGAGGACAGCCGGCTGGCCGGACTGGCCTCCCGGTGACCATCCGGCCCGCCCGGCTCGTCAGCGATGGCGACGACCGGGCGGGCCGGATGGTCAGGAGCCCTCGGTGACGTTGATGAGGAAGAGCGGGTCGTCGTACTCCACCGGCTCGCCGTTGTCGTGCAGTACCGCGCTGACCGTGCCGTGCACCGTGGACTCGACCGGGATCATCAGCTTCATCACCTCCACGATCGCCAGCTGCTGGCCCGGGGTCACCGTGTCGCCCACCGAGACGAACGGCGGGGCGCCGGGTGACGGCGCGTGGAACAGGATCCCGACCGCCGGTGAGCGGACCTGATGGCCGTCCGGCTCGACGGCGACGGGTGTGGAGCCACCGGCAGCCGCCACCGCCACGGGCGTGTCGGTGACGGCGTGGGCGGCCGTCGGTTCCACCGGCCATTCGGCCTCGACCGTCACGCCGCCGGCCCGTACGCGCAGGGCGCTCGGGGTACGGCCGAAACCCGTCAGCAGCTCCAGCGTGCTGCTGCGCACCAGGTCCAGCGCGGCCTGCATGTCCCGCATCGCCCGAGGGTCGTGGTCGTCGGGCGTCTCCTCCGGTGGCCGATGCGGCGCCCGGGTGGTGTCACTCGTCATGACGGTGCCTCTCCTCGAAACCATGCCGGCTCCGGCTGCTCGACCCGGCGCCGGCCGGGCCGGTGTCCCGTGACCCATCAGTAGTTGCCGAGCCCACCGCAGACGTTCATCGCCTGCGCGGTCACCGCGGCGGCGCCGTCACCCATCAGGTACGACACCATCGCGGCGACCTCCTCCACCTCGACGTAGCGGCCGATCGGGACCCGTCCGGTGATCCGGGCGTGGGTCTCGGCCTCGTCGACGCCCCAGATGTCCGCGTAGTGCTCCCGCACCCGTTCGGCCATGGGGGTCTCCACGAAACCGGGGCACACCGCGTTGACGGTGATGCCGGTCTTCGCCAGCTCCAGGCCGAGGGCCTTGCTGAAACCCACCACGCCGTGCTTCGAGGCCGAGTAGGGGGCGGCGTGGACCACACCCTGCTTGCCGCCGGTGGAGGCGATGTTGATGACGCGACCCCAGCCCCGCGCCAACATGCCGCCGGTGGTGAGGACCTGCTTGGTCATCAGGAACACGCTGTTGAGGTTGGTGTTGATGACGTCGAACCAGAGTTCGTCGTCGATCTCGGCGGTGGCGCCGCCGCCCGGGCGTCCGGCGTTGTTGACCAGGATGTCGATCGGCCCGTACCGCTCCACCGCCGCGCCCACGAACCGCGCGACGTCCTCCGAGGACCGCACGTCGCAGCTACGGCCGTCGACGTCGAGCCCCTCCGACTGGAGGCTCTTGACGGTGTCCGCGACCGCCGAATCCCGGCGGGAACAGATGTAGACCCGTGCCCCGCTGCGAGCGATCGACCGGGCGACCGCCAGCCCGATTCCACTGGTGGCCCCGGACACGATCGCCACCCGCTGGCTCTGCTCCGACATTGGCTCCCCTTCACCGCACGGCTGACTGTGACGCCGCCGAGGATCACCGTCCGTCCTCGAACACCGGTCGAGGGTGCCTGGAGAGCCGGGCGTCGAAGGCCGGGCCGCGCGTCCGGCCTTCGAGCCGGATTCGAGTCCGGACGGTCATCGTGGTGCCGCCGGGGCCCGCCCTCCGGTGCCCCTGTCCAGGCCAGCCATCCCGGAGGTCACCCATGCCGACGTCCACCTCGTTCACCGAGCTGTACACGGAGGTCCAGCAGTTCTACGCGCGGCAGATGCGCCAGCTCGACGAACGCAAGTTGGAGGCCTACGCCGAGACGTTCACCGAGGACGCGGAGTTCGGTCACACGCCCGGACGAGAACCCGCCCGGACCCGGGCCGGCATCGCCGCCGACCTGCACGAGTTCCACAAGCGGTTCGAGAACGACCCGGTGCAGCGCCGGCACTGGTTCAACATGATCGACCTCGAACCGCAGGACGACGGGAGCATCCGCTCGACCTGCTACGCGCTGGTGATCACGACGCGCCCGGGTGGTAAGCCGGACATCGCGCCGAGCTGCGTCGTCCGGGACGTGATCGTGCGCGGCGAGGACGGCGGTCTGCTGCTGCGCTCCCGCAAGGTCGAGCACGACCAGCTCTTCTGAGCCGGCGACGTGCCGGTCGCCCGGCGACGTCCTGAGCCCGGGCGGGGCGGCCGTGCCGCCCGGGCGACGGCGCCGTACGTGCCATCGCCCAGGCGACCTGACCGGTCAGGCCCCGGCGGGCGGGGGGATGAGCACGACCTGCGATGCGGTCGACATCCACGTGGGTCGGATCTCGAGGCGGGAGAACCGCCAGCCGTCGGTGGTGCGGACGAAGCCGAAGCGGTAGGCGCCGGCGAGGACCCGGACGGCGGGCGGGTCGTTCTCGACGAAGACGGCGGTCAGGTTCGCCTGCCCCGACGCCCGGTCGCCGTCCTGCTCGACGAGCAGATGCGCCATCGAGTGCTGGAGCCGGTGGTAGTGGGCGTGGTGCTGGCGGGCCTGCTCGACCAGGCGGGTACGGCCCTCGTCGGTGCCGCCCGGCGTCACGGCGACCGCCTCCGGGGTGAACAGCGCGTCCGCGTCGCCGACGCAGCGGCCGTCCAGCCACCTGCCGAGCCGGGCCACCAGCTCGGAGATCTCGCGGTGGTCGGTGAGTGCCCGGAGCTCACGCCGGAGCGCGACGAGTTCCTCGTCGGGCGTCGGTGCCGTCCGGATCGTGCCGGTGGAGTTCTGCGTCATGTTCACCTCGAGAGTCCTGGATGTCGAGCCGCCGCGGCGGCCCGGTCGGGTGCATCGGCGCGCTCCGATCACGGCACCGGTCGACGCTTGCCCGCAGCGCGGATGGCCGCGCCCACGGGGCCGGTGCGCATCTTCCGTTCTAGCCGAGTCGGGGCCGGCCGTGGCGCGATGCAGGATTCCAGACCGGACTCGAATCCGACTCGAAGCGCGCCCGCCTCCGGGCAGGGCCGGCCGGGCGGGTGCGGCGCGACGTCGGCGCGCACCCGCCCGGGGACTCATCCGTGGAAGCGGACGTAGTCGAAGACGGCGGTCACCGGGGGCTCCGCGCCGCCGTGCGCGACCAGGCCGATCCGTGGAGTCGTGTCCGCCGGGAACGTCCACACCCCACCCCACGTCCAGCGCGTCCCGTCCCGGCTGGACCCGGCCCGGAACTCGTGCTCGCCGGTGGCCGGGTCGACCCGGTGGGCCAGCCGCAGCCAGGTGGTGGTGGCCGGGGTGCCGACGATGTTCCCGCCGTAGACGGGCTGGCCGGCGAAGGGCAGCTCGTAGCCGTACTCGACCTGGCGGGTGTTCCAGATCGCCACCTGGGCGAGCCGGGCGAACCGATCGTCGTCGACGTACGCGACCAGGCCGGCCTGCTGGTAGTTGCGGACCGTCTCCTCGCCCAGGTCGAGGGTCACCTTCGTCTCGACCACGTAGTCGCCGGCCGGCGCGTCGCGCAGCAGCACCCCGGCGGTGTTGCCGGTGCCGGTGAGGTCCGCCGCCTGCACCGGCCAGCGCAGCGCGCCACCGGAGACGGCCGCCGCCGGATCCTCGCGGACCCAGCGCCACGCCGGGTCGAGGCCGTCGGCGAACTCGTCGGAGTACGCCGGCAGCACCCCCGCCGACGCGGGGGCTCCGGCACCGCCCGTGGGGCGGGCCG